>CAZVEM010000018.1:0-34603 GCA_964626165.1 uncultured Nannocystaceae bacterium | reverse complement strand
CTCGCCCTGGATTCTCTCGATCTGCACCGGACAGTCGGTGTACGAGCGAGGCCCACAGGGGGGAGCCGCGGACGCTTCGTAGCGAAGCGCGCCATGGGTCCTCTATCCGGTCGCGAGGTCGGCCGAGCGTGAAAAAACGCTCCTATCGGCACTCAGCGTAGAATGTGCAGCACGATGGCACGCGCGTCGCGCCGCGTGCGAGACTTTGCTGTGCCACCAGATCCTGCCTTCGTCGCGCCGGACTGGGACTCAGGGTTCGACTTCGGACAGGCTCGTGCAGCCCTGCCGGAGGGTTCGACGTGCACCGGGATGTACATCGAGCGGGTGCTTCAGGAGGCCGACGGACTCGGGGTGCGCGAGGATGTGTGCAGGGCTGCGTCGCTAAGCCACCCCCGCTACACGATGTTTCGCAGCTATCCCTACGCGGAATTCGTCTCCGTGCTTGAGCATGTCACGCCACGCATGAAGGGGCAGGACGGTCAGGTGCTGCCCGTCCGCCGCGCGCTGTTCGAGTTGGGTCTGACCTTTTACCCGATGTTGGCGGCGACGCTCGCGGGGCGGGTGGTGTTTGGCGTCCTCGGCCGCGATACCGCGCGAGTGCTCAGCGTTGGACCCAAGGGCTGGCAGATGTCGATCAACTTCGGTCAGGTCGAGGCACACAAGGACAGCGAGCGTCGCTACATCTATCGCTTTCGCAACATGCCGGCGTTTCTCGACACCGTGACATTGGGTGTATTTGAAGGCGCGATCCGGATGACCGGTCAGCGAGGGTCCTACCGCATCGCACGGCGCGACATCGGCGACATGGATATTGAGATTACCTGGTAGCACGAGGTCTACGAGGACGTCGAACAGGTTGCTCTTCCCGTCGCTCCTCCCGTCGCCCTTCCCGTGGCCCTTGCCGTCACGGTCGCTGCCGTCGTGTCGTCATGAAGATTGGGGCGAGGAGGAGCAGTGCGATGCGCCCCGACCGGCCCGAGTCGATCGGGCTCGTGCTCGCGCACGCGCAGCCCGACGATCCAGCTGCGGGTGCCTTGCTGTCCTTCGTCCTCGGGCCGTCTGGAGGCGTGCCGGCCGGATCACCGCGACGCTGCGGCGCCTTGCCACCCGTCGCGTCGCCACCCGTATCGTCGCCAGCGGTGGATGGTGTGGTGCTCGCGGGGCCGGCAGTCGGAGCGGGGACGCGCTTGAGATTCAGGACCGCGCTGTCGCTGCACGCCTCGGACACGTAGGTCCCCGTCAGACGGTCGAGGCCCTCAGGAATCAGCTCGTACTCCTCGATGAGGCAAAAGCGCCAGCCTGGCTCGGGGCGCTCCTCTGTCATCTCGACATCCTTAAGGACATAGCGACCGTCATCGGTCCTTTCCCCCTCAAGCTTCCGGAGACTCCAACCCGACGTCGTGCTCGACCACTGCGTCTGACCATGGACGCGGTTGTCCTTGAGGCACAGGCGGACTTCCAACAACACGGTCGGATCGTTCCCCGTGGAGGTGCCGCTCCAAATCTCACAGCCGGGCTCATGCAAGAGTGCGGGAGGTCGATCTGCGTCCGGCCCCGCGCGGTGCAATGCGAGACCGTCCTCAAGCGTTCGGCCGTCCGCGTGGTGGTCCGGATGCCCGTACGCGAAGCGAATGCCCAGCAGCATCACCAGAACTGCGGCTGCGCTCGATGCTCGGTGCACGGCTTGAGTATGCCATCGTCGGCGATTGCCACGTAGCCCGCATGGGTCGAGGGCATCCGGCCCGGGAAGCGTGAAGCCGACCCGACGCTCGCCCGGCCTTGGCCACTTCGATCCGCTCGAACGTCATCCTGGGCGTGACGCGGCGCCTCGGGCCACGTCACGGTTGCCACGCAGCCGCGGGTCCGGGGCTTGGTCGCCGGTCGCGTCGGGTTGCACCGCTTCGTTGAGCAGACGCTGCAAAGCGACCTGCGACGTGGACGGGACATAAGGTACTGCGAAGCTGAGGACCCACACGTCGTTGAGATTGGCGCGCTCGCAAGTGGCCCAACATCCCGCGCCGATCGCAGCCAAGACGCGCCCCGCGTCGCCGTGCTGTAGCGCGCGCGAGGGGTCGAGTCCGTCAGATTCAGCACGACGCCAGCTTTGCCCATCGACGCCGCAACCGCTCAGACCGCTATTACCGTCGTCGCCATCGCTCGCGAGTGCAAAGAAGCTTGCGTCTGGATCTCCGTCCAGGTGCTGCGCCATCGCGAGCACCAACTCGCAGAGCCGCCCGCCCCGTGCGCCCTCACTCACGCTTGCACCGTCACGTCGCGTGGTCAGTTCGCCGCCAATCAGCCAGTGCACCCGTGCGCCCCCCTCCGCGTTGCCTGCCGGCTTGCGGTCCTCGTGGACGTGTTGCTTGCGGGCCTCTTGCATGGCCGCGTGCAGCCGGGCGGCGTGCTCGCGCGCGTTGCCGTCAGCGCGCGGCTCGGCGACAAAGAGCGCTTGATCTGCCTGGGCCAAGATCTCGGCAAGCATCATCAGGGCATCGCGATTCGAAGCGATGGTGTGGATGCCGTCTTGCACGGCGGCAGGAACCGTCCATGCGGCGCTGGCTGAACTTGCCCCATCTGCGACGTCGTCGGCCATTGAGGGTCGCGCTTGGGGGCGCTTGGCATCGTCCGTGAGCGCAGCTGTGAGTCGCTGCAGATCGGCGCTGAAGTGACTCAGCACTTCGTTGACCTGCGAGCGACCGGGACGCTCCATCTTCAACGTAGGCGCCGAGCCGATCCACGCGTCAGCTCCCTCGGGCACGTCGCTGAGCAGCAAGGTGATCAGCCTCGCCGGCCCGATCTGCGCACGCAAGCCACCTGCTTTGATCGGGTCCAACGCGGAACGCACCGTGTTGAGCGCGATGATGTCCGCGCCGGAAGTCATCAGGCGATGCGTGAGCTCGCGGTAGGCAGCGAAGGCTTCGTCGTCTTCGATGCCGCAGATCAGGGCCGAGGCTCCGCCGCCGAGGACGCAGATGACCAGATCGTCGGGGCCGAGCCCCTCAAGCGTTTGACACAGCGCGCGGCAGGCAGCTCGGCTCTCATTGGTCGGCACGGGATGGCCACCCAAGTGAATCGTGACATGCGCGCTGTTTAAGGAGGCCAGGTCTTCCTGGGCGAGCCCGGTGAGGGCGCCGAGCTGCGTGCTGGTATCGATTTCGTGCTCGGGCGAACTCGCAACCGGCTGCTTGGTGACGACGCAGCCCCGGGTCACCACGCCGGGAAGCTTGCGCAGCACAGCTGCGGTCGCTCCGACGACACCCTTGCCGACCGCAATCACGACGACGCGCGCGCGCGAGCCAAGCACATACTCGCGTGCCTGAGCGCTGGCGCGGTCGCGAATGCGTAGCCCAGCCGAGCTCCGCTGCACGCATGGCGAAAGTAGCGAAGCCGGCGCGAGTCGGGCCTCAAACTCGGTGGCAACGTCGGTCCACTTCATCGGGCGACCTAAGGTGGGAGCGGAGCGGCCAGGGGGGCCTAGAGCTTCTCCGCGCAGCGCTCAAAGGTCGCGCATGTCTTGGTATCGACGCAGGACTGAATCGCGGAATCTCCATGAAGATTGCGCTCAAGTTCGCACGACTCGACGCACTCGACACGCGCGCCATAGGTGCGCGACAGGATCTCGACGT
Source organism: uncultured Nannocystaceae bacterium (assembly GCA_964626165.1). Classification (GTDB taxonomy): domain Bacteria; phylum Myxococcota_A; class Polyangia; order Nannocystales; family Nannocystaceae; genus CAZVEM01. The sequence continues at coordinate 30,977 of CAZVEM010000018.1, read as the reverse complement.
ACTCGTCGTTGCGAAGCTCGGCCTCGACCGCAGCGCCGCAAAGCACACTCTGGCGGCAGAACGCTTCACATGCCTCGCTCGCCCCAGGCACCGCCATCAAGGTCGCGCTCCTCTTGCGGTAGTCACCTTCGACACACTCAAGCCAACCGTCGCAGGTTGCCGCGCCATCGCAGGCGGCGAGGACTTGCCATCCCGCAGCGGAGAGCGTGACCTCCCCGCAGTCTTGCGTGCAGTCGATGACACCCCAGAGGGCGGACCGCACGTCGTCGTCATCAGCTGCCGAGGTGGAGGAGGCAGTATCGTCAGGCGCAGCGAGGTCGGCCGTCGCCGTCGCGGCCGGATCCCTGTCATGATCCTTGCCCTGATCGCTGGCACGCTCGCCGGATGCGTCGTCCGCAAGCTCTTCCGCGCGACACTGATCGGCGCGTTCGCACACGGAGGCGCACAGTGACGGCCATGCGCTGCGCTCTTCGTCCGGCTGCTCACGCACGGCCGGATTGGCCGGCACCTCTTTGCCCCGCCGGCCGGGGCAAGCCGTGAGACCCACGCCCGCACACAGCAGGAACGCGATCAGACCGGCACGATGCCAAGATGGATGCACGTATCGATGGTAGCGCATGCGCGTCGTGCGGTTGCGTCGGCGTGCGCGTGGCTCGAGGGCGTGATGCGTTCTCGGGACTGGAACAACGCTCCGCTACGGTAGCAAGCCGTCGGAGAAGGCGACCGCTGCTCCCCGCTGGTACGCCGCGAGGTCTTGGTTCGCGCGGGCAAGCAGCGGATGTGCGGTGAGCTCGTAACAGCGGACCCGCTCCCGGAGCAGCGAGAGATCGGGCGGCAGATGCGGCTCAAGACTCGCGAAGGCCTCGACACAGGGTGCGTTGAAGTCGACCTGCGCTGCGAGCTCGACGCGAAACGAGCGCCGCACGAGCGTGAGCTGCTGGCCCGCGAAGGGGGTGCTGAGGAGCCTAAGCCATCGAGCCGCGAGCGCCCGATCTTCCGCCGCGTGCTCACGGATCCACAGGATTGCGTTGGACAGCATGTCGGCGTCGAACCAAGCGTCAGTCTGTGCGCTCGTGAACGCCGCGACGAGCAGTGCATCGGTTGCGGCGACATCGGGCGTGCGCATGGAGTCGCGGGCGCGCAAGAGCAGCGCGGTCGTCGGTGAGACCTTCTCGATCGAGGCGAGCAGCTCCTCGCTGGGAGAGACCCGCTCACCTTCGATCGCGCACTCGACCAAGAGCAGCTTGTCGTCGAAGTGCAGCGGCGGAGAACTCTGCTCTTTCCACGCGGCGCAGGCCCGAAGGTAGTCCTTCTTGGCACGGGCTGCGCGTGCACGCTGGCGAGCGACGACCGCTGGATCGCTTGCGGTGCTCGCCGGATGGCCGCCCGCACCCGAGCCATGCAGGGTTCGGAGATTCGCGGCTTCGGCGATCTGATCGGGCGTTGGTCCCTCGCCTGTCAGCGGCGGCTCGGCATGTCCCAAATCGCGGGCGGTCGTTCGGATGTCTGCGATCTCCACCACGGAGGGCTGCCCGACGGTCCTTCCGAAGCCAAATTCCAGCACGGGTTGATCGTCGGTGTCGATCCAGTCGGCATCCTGCTCGTAGATCGAACGGGCAAACCCATCATTGCCCAGATATGCGGCAAGGATTCCATCGATGCCCGAGGTGCCCCACGAGATCGCGAGTGCCTCGGCGTAGGGCGACTGGCCCGCTCGATCGCGAAGCTGTGCGAGATCGATGCTCGCAGGGTGTTTCCTCGCCACCAGCGCGAGGTCGGTCGCGTGCAAGCTGTAGACCTCCACCGATGGGAACACGGATCGTAGCGTCGCGATCGCCGTACGGATGGTCATGGCGTCGACCTCGTAGGCCTGTAGCCACTGGACAAAGACGCCCTCGTCGTCGAGCCGGTCGTGCACGCTTCGATAGAAGTCCTGGGAGAACAGGCTGGCCACCCCCGCGCGATAGGGGTTTGACGGCTCGCTCATGATCACGTCGTAGGTCTCGCGAGAGGTCAGAACAAACTCGCGACCGTCGCCGACGTGGATGCGTACCTTGGGATGATTCACGACGTCGAAGTTATGGGCCGCCAGGATCTGCGCGACTTCAATCACGGCCGGCTCAAGCTCGACGCAGTCGACGTGCTGCATCGATGGGACCTCCGCGAGCCAGCCAGCGCTCTCGCCGGTACCCAATCCGATCACGAGCCCGCGGCGAGGATTCTGCACCAGCAGGGCGCCGAGCAGGGGAGCCATGATCGTGGTGGCAGCGTCTCCCCGCGCCGATCCATCACTCTTGCCGTTGACGATCAGCGACAGACTGCTGCGAGCTGTGAGAGCGATGCCACTCTCCACGCCTTCTCGCGACCAAAATACGATCGAGCGCCCGTCGACCAAGGTCTTGTGAACCTCCCGCGGCGTCTTGCCGAGCTCGACTCGCCCCGCGCCGATCGCCAAATGTCGCGCCGCCACCGAGGGACCGCCCGTGAAGCACAGCACCGCCGCAAGCAGACCGACTCCGAGGGGGACCGTGAGCTCCATCGTGCTGCGCCGACGATCGGAGCTTCCGCCGCGATTCCGTGCCGCTTGGGTCGCCCGGTCGTGCGCGGTGCCGGACAAAGGAGCGCGGCCGCGCTGGTGGAGCACGGCTGCGACGACGGCGAGCAGGATCAGAGTCACGCTCATCGCTTGCCACATACGCTCGGCGCCAAGCAGTGCGATCAAGCCGAAGCCCGAAGCCATCGCACCGAGCACGGCACCCGCCGTGTTGGCGGCGTAGGCCTGACCGACCTCGCGGCCCACTTGGCGCTCTCCCGAGCCGAGCAGTCCGATCAGCAGCGGAAACTGAAAGCCGGCGATGATGGCGGCTGGAACGACCACAATCGCGGTGACAAACGCCCAGGAGGCGACCAGGCCCCAAAAACCGTAGACCAGGAGCGAGCGCGAGAGCAGCGCAAGAACGGCGATGTTGTCCCCGAGCGCGTAGGGAATGACCACAACCAGCGCCTCAAGTGCGCAGGTCAGCGCGAACACGTGCAGCGTTGGGCGCAGCGCCTGTCGACCAGATCCGTACAGCAGTCCGCCCAGCGCGATGCCGGCCAGGGCCGCGACCAGGACGAGTCCAAAGCTAAAGCTGCTGCCGCCCAGTAGGGGCGCGAGCATTCGATACCACACGAGCTCCATCGCGAAGAAGACAAAGCCCACGACGGCGGCCGCGACGATCACGAAGATCGGCGGTGCCGCGTGGGTATCCTCGGCGGGCCCGTCCGCGCCAGCCTCGTTGCGAGTGTCGGGTTGCGATGCCCTGACCGTGTGGGCTGACTCAGCACTCGACTCAAGCGGCGGGACTGTGCCTCCGAGCCGTATCGCGAGGAGTCCGACTACGGCATTGATCGCGGCCGCGAGCCAGAGCGTCGAGGTGACGCCAAAGACCTCGACGAGTACGAAGGTCGAGAGAAATCCCCCTGCGACAGCGCCAAACGTGTTGATCGCATAGAGGGAGCCGACCTCGCGGCGACCAAGATCTTGGGCGTCCTGCAGCGAGCGCGCGAGTGCGGGGAGCGTGCCCCCCATCAGGAAGGTCGGAACCGCGAGGACCAAGAGGGCGAGGGCCATCCGGACACCGGTGCCCAAGCCTCCCCCAAGCGCCGCGGTGCCGCCGAGTTGGAAGTAGACTGCCCTCGCGAGCTCCACCAAGAGGGGACTCATCGCGGCGCCCAAAGCGATGCCGAGCTCGATCCATCCGTAGAGGACAAGCGGCTGTTTGTGGCTGTCGGCCTTGCGTCCCAGCCAAATGCTGCCAAGGCCCAGCCCCGCCATGAAGATCGCGAGGACCGCAGCGTTGGCTGCCGTGCTTGCCCCAAAGATCAGGCGAAACAGCCGCATCCAGACGGACTGATAGACCAGCGCGCAAAAGCCCGAGGCGAAGACCAGCGCGAAGATCCTGGGGCGCATCCGGGGCTATCGTCGCTTGCGGGGGGCATGACCGCAATGTCTCCGTGAGCGCGGCCGGCCCGCCAGGTCGTCGAGCATCGGCGGTAGGGCCCGCGCCTGCAGGGCGTCGACGCGGCGGCGCGCACACGAAAGGCCGGAAAGAAGCCTCGGCTTGGGAGGGCAACTTATGCGCCGCGACGTCGATGACCCATCGTGCGAACCTTGATCTTCTGTGGGTCCCCGCGGGGTGTTCCGAGCAGGAGCGACACACGCTGGCCGCTTCGGCGGGCGGCGTGGCTGCGGTTGGCGGAACGTCCGCTGTGGGCTACCACGCTGCTGTGTGCGTGCGAGCAGAGCCCCGCGCTTGATCTCCAAGGTCCGCGGATCGTGGCCGTGTCTCCCGCGGCGGAGTTGAGCCTGCGAGCGCCGGTTCGCTTCGAGGCTCTGGTCACGTTTGACGAGGCGCTCGATCGTGAGAGCGTTCACCCAGGCGCCGTGACCCTGCTGGCTTGGGAGCGCGGGGAGCCTTGCCGCTGGAACCGCGACTGTGACGACGCGGTCTGTGTGGCTGGTCGCTGCCAAAGCGATCCCGTGACCTCGGGCGATCTCAACGCGCTGCTCGACGGCGACTTCGACGACGCGGATGCGATACCCCTCACGCTGTCTTGGAGTGCTGAACCTGCAGGCGACGCACGGGAGTTGATCGTGCGCAGCGGGGTCACCCTCTCGCCCTGGACGAAGCACTCGTTGCTGCTTGGTGCGGTTCGAGACCGTGCTGGTTCGCCGCTGGTGGATGAGGCGGGTCTCGCGATCGTGTATCGACACGACTTCACCACCGGCGCACCCGGGAGCGGTGGACCCGAGGCAACTTTGTCGATCCCAAGCGTGGGGACAGATGGCGTGCCGCCGAATCTATCCATGCTTGAGCTCCGCTTCGAGCGCCCGATCGCATGGCCCTGGCCCGCGGGCGCCACCATTGAGCTGGTCGACGAGCAAGGCCAGGTGCAGCAGCTACGCGACGCCGAGCCCTGTCCGCGCGCGGTCCCGGGCACCTGCGTCCGAGTACGAGCAGACCTCGCACTCTCTCCCAAGACTCGCTATCGGCTTGGCGCCAGCTCCCTGGTCGATCGGTGGGGCCGCGTCGGCGTCGCAGGTCATATCGACTCGACTTTTCGCACCGCGCTCCTTCCCGATTTGGTCGCGCCGATGCCTGCGTCGACCGATGTGCTGGGCGTGGGCGGCTGCGTGGTCACGTCGACATTCGTCGATGAGCCGGTCGAGTTGGTGCTCGATGCGGGGGGGGCCAGCTCGCTTGGGCACGGTGCAGGAGCTGTTGCGCTCGCTGTCCGTCCGACGCAGTCACAGAGTGATTCATGGAACTATCAGCTCGCGCTGGAGGACCTCGCGGGGAATCGAGCCACGATCACGGGCGTCGTCGAGCGCGACGAATTTGCGACCGCGGAGGCATCGCTCGTCATCGTGGAGGTCCTCGCGGATGCGATTGGACCCGAGGGCGAGGGGGAGTTTGTCGAACTCTTCGCCCTCGCGGATGGGAGCGCAGACGATCTCCGCCTCGCGGACTTGAGTTGGGAGGCCGTGCGTGCGGCGTATCTCGCGGGCGACCTCGACGTTGGCGATCCACTCGGTCCGCTCAGTTGGGATGCCGGCGATCTCGTCGTCGTCGCTGGTGCCGACTTCGCGGCGAAGGGCGTGCCCACGAATGCGAGCATCATTCGCGTCGACGGCCCGCTCGGCAGCGGCGGCCTTAAGAACAGCGGTGAGCCTGTCACGCTCTTTGGCACTGCACCGCTCCGACGAATCAGCGTCTTTGAGCCGATTTCGGGCACTGCGTCGGGCCGGAGCGCGGTACGCCAGGATCCTCGCGCGTGCGACGTGACCTCCGCGTGGCGTCCGCATCCCCTGGGTGCCGCATCCCCTGGGGCCTTGCCGTGACGAGGTGCGTCCACCATCATCGAGCAACCCTTTGGACAACGCTCGCCAGGATGGTCGCGCGTGACACGAGCAGCATGACCGGCGACCCTCACGAGCTGCGTGGCAGCGTGGTTCACGTTCGGTACCACGACCCCAACTCGCTCTACACGGTGATGTCGCTGAAGGTGCGCGGCGTCGTCGAGCACGTCATTGCGGTCGGACACACGCGGGAGATCGAGGAAGACGCGGAGGTCGAACTCACTGGGCAGTGGGTCGAGCATGGAAAGCACGGGCGCCAGTTCGCCTTCGATACGTTGCGCCAGGCCGTGCCGACAGCGCCCGCGGCGATCGTGCGCCGGCTGTTGCTCTATCCGGGAATCGGCAAGGTCACGGCGGAACGCATCGTCCGTTGGTTCGGAGCGGACACGATCCGGGTCTTGGAAGAGCAGCCACAGCGACTCCTTGAGGTTCAGGGCGTGGGGGCCAAAGCGCTCGCGCGCATCGTCGAGCACCACAAGCTACGCAACGGGCCGCAGGCGCGGATCGAAGACCTCCTTGTCGGATATGGCATCCCGGGGCGCTTCGCGAGCGCGATCATGCGGGCATTTGGCGACGACGCGGAGCGGTTTGTCCGTGAGCGCCCCTACCAGCTTGCGAAGTACATCAAGGGGATCGGCTTTCTGACCGCCGATCGTCTCGCACGTGCAATGGGAATTGCCGTCGACGACCCCGAGCGCATGGAAGCAGGCACGCTCCACGTGCTTGAGCTTGCCCGCAACGAGGGCCACGTCTGCCTCCCGCGTGACGTGTTACTTGAGCGCGCGATGAGATTGCTGCGCTGTAGCGCGGCGCCGCTGCACACAGCCATCGGCAGTCTCGTCGCTTCGGATGAACTCCGACTCGAACGCGGCACATCGCAGCGAGCCCATGCACCGCGGCCCGATGAGGGCGATGCGGAGCTGGCACCCGACGCCATCGACGCAAGCACGCTGTGTTACCTACAAGCGCTGTGGACGGCAGAGCAGGGGCTGGCTGCGAGCCTGACCTCGCTCGCACTTGCCTCCCGCGAGCGCTGGCAGGTTGGCGAGATGCCGGCCGAACTTTCGGCCGGGCAGAAGAAGGCCGTCGACGCGATCGCTCGCCACGGCATCGCGATCCTGACGGGTGGCCCGGGAACGGGAAAGTCGACGGTCGTCCGCCATGTGCTTGAACTCGCGCGAGCGCACGAATGCGAGGTGTTGTTGGCGGCCCCGACGGGGCGCGCGGCCAAGCGCCTCGAACAGGCGACCGGCCATCCGGCCAGCACGATCCATCGGCTGCTTGAGATCGACGGCAAGTCTGGTGCCTTCCAGCGTCACTTCAATAACCCGCTACCGCAGGGCCTATTGGTCGTGGATGAGGCATCCATGCTTGATGTTGAGCTCGCCGACGCGCTCTTCGCCGCGATGGTGCCAGAGCACCGCGTGTTGATCGTCGGTGATGCGGACCAACTCCCTTCGGTCGGCCCGGGCAATGTGTTGCGCGACCTCTTGACAGTCTCGCGGCGTCCCGATGCGCCGATACCCGTGGTCGTGCTCGATCAGATCTTTCGGCAGGCCGAGGGCTCCTCGATCATCGTCAACGCGCACCGCGTGCTACAGGGGCAAGAGCTGGTCTCGGATCCACCTGGGGCGATCGGGCAGTTCTTCGTGATGCGATCGAGCGGCGATCTCAAGACCCGCGATGCGGTGCTCAAGATGGTGACACAGCGCATCCCGGAGGCCTACGGCCTCGATCCGCGAAACGACATCCAGGTGCTCTGTCCGATGCACAAGAGCGCCGCGGGAACCCATGCGCTCAACGACGCCCTGCAGGACTACTATGGTCGGGGCGAGCCCGCACTGACGCTCCGCGAGCAAGCTGGCGGCAGCACACCTCATCGACTGATCGTCGACGACCGTGTGATGCAGACCAAAAACGACTACGATCGAGGTCTGTTCAACGGCGATATCGGTCGGGTGCGTGCGATTGATGAGGAAGCCGAGACGGCGCTGATCGAGTTCGACGGCCGGGTTCACGATCTCGACGCCAAAGCCCTCAGCGCGGTACGCCTCGCCTACGCGGTCACGATTCACAAGAGTCAAGGCAGCGAGTTTCCGGCCGTCGTGATCCCGCTGCTGGGCGAGTTTGAGGTCATGCTGCGGCGAAACCTGCTCTACACGGCGATCACGCGTGCGCAGCGACTCTGCGTGCTCGTGGGCGAGAGCCCCGCGATCGCGCGGGCGATCCGCCGAAGCGATGCGGCGCGGCGCTTTACGAACCTCGCAGACACGCTCTCGGCCCAGATCGATCGGGCATTGGGCGGCGCAACGCTCGTGATCGATGAGGCCCCGTAGTGGGAGTTAGGGCCCATCACGCAGGGATTGCAGGCCGCCGGCGCTCGGCGGTGCAGGCGGCCCTGCCACGATGCTATGAAACAATGCACGTGCTGAGCGGGGTGCGAAGTTGACGGGCGGGCGCTCTTTCATCCGAGTCCTCGGCATCGACCCGGGCACGCGCGTCGCCGGCTACGGAATCGTCGACGCGACACGGACCGCCGGGGTCCGCTACGTCGAGTGTGGGGTGCTCCGCGCCTCGCCACTTCTCACGATCCCGGAGCGAATCCACGAGATTTGTGTCGGGCTTCGCGAGATCATCGATGAGTTCGCCCCGACCCACGTCAGCATCGAGAGCGCCTTCCACGGTCGCAACGCCATGTCGGCGCTCAAGCTCGCGGAAGCCCGTGGCGCGCTTCGAGAGGTCGTCTTGTCGCAGGGCCTGCAGCTGCGAGAGTTCGCACCGGCCGCGGTCAAGCGTAGCGTCAGCGGCCGCGGCCGAGCGACCAAGGAGCAGATGATCGAGCGCGTGACCTTACTGTGCGGACTCAGCACGCCGCCTCCGTCCGATGCCGCCGACGCGCTTGGACTTGCGCTCACGGGGGCCCACGAGCTGATCGGCTATGCGACGATGGTCCAGTGGAATCCGCTACAATCGCCCTCCGATGAGCGAGGCTTCGGCATGAACGCGGCGAGCCTGCGAGCACGTGCAGTCGCGCCGGGACCCAGGCCGGGACCCAAGCCGGGAGCAAAGCCCGGAGCAAAGCCCGGAGCAAAGCCCGGCTCCAAGCCCGGCTCAAAGCACGATGTCTCTGCGGGGGCGGGGCGCGTCGCTCCCACGACGGACAAGCCTCGCCGGAGCGCCCGATGATTGCGTGGCTTGCCGGCAGTGTCATTCACCGCGACATGCACCGCGGAACCGTGACGATCGCGGCCCGGGGCGTCGGCTACGAGGTTCATGTCGTCAGCGCGGCGCTGGAGGAACTCACGCCTGGAGGTGCTGAGGCACAAGACGCTGCGCTCTGGATCCATAGCGTCACGCGCGAGGACGGGACCAGCCTGTTTGGCTTTCGTCAGGTCGAAGAGCGCGAGCTATTTCGTCTGCTGCTCAGTGTTCCAGGCGTGGGACCCAAGAGCGCATTGGCGGTGCTCGGGGCGGGCTCGCTCGGGACTTTGGTGACCGTCGTCGAGCAAGGCGACACCAAGACGCTGCAGCGATCGCCCGGGATCGGCAAGAAGACAGCAGAGCAGATCGTCCTCTCGCTGAAGGAGAAGATCGGTGCATTCGCGCACCTGCGCAGCGAAGGCGCTTCGGGACGCAACGCCACCACCGTAGATGGGAATGCGTCCCTCGCCGGGCAAGCTGCCTCGGGCCACGAGGCGCTGGTCGAAGAGGCGACCTTGAGCTTGGTGGGCTGGGGCTTTCGGGCCAAGCTGGCAAAGAACGCCGCGGAGCTCGCGATCGGCGAGCTCGTGGCACAAGGTTCCGGATCGGCAGCACCTACGCTTGAGGACGTGCTCCGGCTCTCCATGCGAACGCTTGCGCAAAGCGGCTAGGTGGCGCGCCCAAGCCGGCGCCGGCGCGACGCCGTCCGCGGAAATTGAAGACAGCGTGCTCGCTCCATGCCCGCCGCATGTGCGACGCAGCGAGATCGTGCCGTTCGCCGAGCTCACGTCTCTGCAAGCGCGTCTCGCCGAGCGCACGGCCGCAGGCATGTCCGGAGCACCCGCCGCAACGCCGCAGCCATGCGAGCAACGGCGTCTACGCGTCCGAGCGGTGGGTCGCCTCGACCAGGTCGCCGACGGTGAGCACGTGTTGAATGCCGTGACGCGCAAGCTCATTCCACAGCGGAAGCAGCGGTGCCGAGGCATCGTGGCGCGCGAGGGACTCGCGGATCGCTGCGACTGCGGCGGCTCGTCGGCCCCGCTCAAGCGCGTCAAAGAGCGCGGCGGCGACCGGCTCGGTGGGACGGGGCTTTTGTACCGGCGCTTGCGCGACGAATCGCGGTCGCTCTTGCTCGTCTTCGCGAACCAGCGCACGACCGCCGCGGTTCTCGATGATCATCGGTCCGGATTCGCGGCCTGGCGGACGCTTGCGAGCGGCATCCCAGCGGTCTTCTTCTCGCTCGCGCTCAGGACGGGCGACGACGCCGGCTGCCACCCGTTGCTCGAGCGCCTGACCACGCTGAAGGATCTCTTCTCCGTGGCCTTGCGGGAGCACGGTGACGACGGTGTCTTCCTTGATGATCGCGAAGAGCGGCTCGCCAAACGCGTCGACCGGCGCAAGCACTTGCGGCTCGCCGAGCTTGGCATCGAGCGTGCGAACAGAGCGGCCGCTGTCTTCGGCCTGGCCGAGGGCTTCATCGAGCCGATCGCGAATGCCTTCGTCGTCGATGTCCTCGAGGCCACGAACGAGCTCACGGAGACGCTGCACCGCGCGATGGGTGATGCTGAAGCGTCGATGCGCTGGAAAGCCGCTGCGGATCATGCGGCTGGGCGAATAGCGCGATTGGCTTGACGCTGCCACCCTGGAGCACGCCGGGTGCCGACGGCCGCGCCGACAGCCCCAAATACGCGATCTGCCCGTCTCAGGACACGAATTTCGGCGACTGGGCCCAACTTCCACCCCGCGCCGGCGCGTGGTGCGGAGCGATCGGCCACTAGCCGCGACGCGTGTCGTCTGTGCGCGAGAGCAACCCGCGAACAGCGATCTTTGCCCTCGACGGTCGCGCCGGCTCGAAAACGACCGCCTTTTTGGTGCGAGGGGGCCAAGCTCTTAGGCTCGGCAGCACCATGATCTCCTCCCGTCAGCGCCGGCCGAGCCGGGCATTCGCGCGGCACGTTCGCGTCGCCTCCCGATCGTGGGCGCTCGCCGCCGCTCTCTGTGCACTCGCGCTTTGCGAACGCGTTGCATGGGCGGATGAGCCATTCGTCGGGACCGCCACCGGGCCATCGGCGACGGGCACGGGAAAAGATCAAAAACGGGACGATGCACTGTTGCTCTCTGCCCGGCGTGCCGCGTTCGCGACGGCTCTCGATGCGCTCGGCTCCAACATCGATCCAGAGCTGCGCAAGAGCGCCAAGGAGGAGGCTGATCTCTGGACGCGCGCGTATCGGGTCATCCGCGACAGCGAGCAGGCCGGCAAGCGCACCGTCGAGGTCGAGGTCGAAATCGACCTCGCGCGGCTGCGCAAGCGAGTCGCAGGCAGCGGTGCAGCCGGCGGTAGCGACGGCCTTGTGCTCGACACGATGCAAGGATGCGGCATCGACCCCAGCGACCCGATGGATCGAACGATCGTCGCCACGATGAAGGCGATGATTGCGGCAGGGGTTCTGGCCACGAACGCGTCCCGTCGAGTGAAGCTGTCGTTCGTGTGCGACGCCCCCGCGGGCGTCGAGTTCACCACCCAAGTGATGCAATCCGTGCAGATCGAAGCGCGGATTGGCGACGAGATCATCGCGTCGACGGTCGCGCGCGGGTTTGCGACCAACGGCGACGCTGCGCGCGAGCAGGCGATATCGCTGGCGCTGGCGTCGCTCGGGCAGGCCTTGGTGCCGATCGCCAAGCAGCGCATCGTGCTGCGAGTCGAACACGCTCAGCCGGCGGCAAAGATTCGGGCGATCGAGCGTGCGCTCCGCGAGGCGGTGATCGGCGTTCGATCGGTTGCCCTGGTCTCAATCGATCCCAAGGGGAGCGCGATCGAGTTCGAAGTCGCGATGGACGGCGACGTCACCCAACTTCGCGACGGGATTGCGCGCCTCAAAGAGCCGACCTTTGCATTGTCCAGCGTGACGGTCACCGGTCCGCGCCGGATTACCGCTTCACTCTAGAGGCCCCGGCAAGGGCACGAGCGAGCGCGAAGCGACCTGTGCTTTGCTGCCGCCACGAGCCGACCCCGACCGGGGTCAGGCTGTTCGCCTCACCACACTCTCGGCCTAGAAATCCTCGAAGAGGTCCTCGAGTCCAACGTCGAGTGCGTTGGCGATCTTGTAGAGACTGGAGACCGAGGCGGAACTCTCGGCGCGCTCGATTTGACTGAGCAGGCTGACAGACAGGTTCGTCCGTCGTGCCATCTGCTTGAGCGTCATGCCGCGCTCTTTTCTGTACGAGCGCATGCGCTTGCCGATCGTGATGTGCAGCTCGTCTTCGCGTCGAACGACGATGCCCTTCTTACGGACGACACGCGCGATCGTGTCCCGCATCTCCTCTCCGGAGAAGGGCTTTTGCATATAGGCAGACACATCAAGGCTGATCGCGTCCGTCGCCGATTCCAGGCTCGGATACGCCGTCAGAATGATCGCGGCGACCTCTTTGTCGATCGCTCGGATCTTCTGCAGCAGCGTGATCCCGTTGACCCCCGGCATGCGCAGGTCGAGGATCAAGATGTGGAAGTTCTCCTTGTTGCGAAGCCGCTCAAGTGCGTTCTCTGGCACGGACGCAGTGACGACGTCACAGCCGTCGGGGGTCAGCAAGTCCTGGAGGTACTCGCAGACGCTGACGTCGTCATCGATGACGAGTACGCGGAGCCGTTGCACTTCGGCAGAGCATGCCAGAAAGCGGAGCGATTGCGCCCCTGCCCAACCATCGCGCAGTGATATGGCTCGGAGGGGCGAATCGCGGCAGCGCCCGCATTCGCACACGCTGCGCCGGCATGCCGATCCGCCCCGTCGTGATGGCCGGGCGCCGCGATCGGGGCCTCGCGTAGGACCGCGACATCGGCGGCTCTGAACGCGCGGCTCGAGACGTCGACCTCAGCCTGCCCGCACACGGGAAAGGCCGCGACGAACTCGGGACGACGCGACCACTTGGTGCTCGGCACCTTCGATCTGTTGTCGCGATTCGCCGAGGTTCGGCGGGTTGCATCCGCGAGTCGAGTCGGCGAGCTCTGAAGTTGTGGAGGGTGCCAAGGCACCCGTGGCGGGAAGTGAGTCGGGGCGAGAGGATTCGAACCTCCGGCCTTTCGGTCCCGAACCGAACGCGCTACCAAACTGCGCTACGCCCCGAGGGGGGCGGTAGGTAACAGAGCGGCCAGAGCTTGTCAAAAGGGCAGAGGCGCGTTCCGACTCCGATCCCCGCGCGGTCCCGTTCCGGTCTCCGAACGTGATGGCTTCGCCCGTCGCCTGTCGCCTGCCGCGGGTCGAGTGTCCAGGTCGCGTGTCGCGGGTCGCGTGTCGAGGTCGTGTGTCCGGGTCGCGCACAATCCGCCCGACGCCCGCGTCCGCGATGGGTCGCAAGCTCGCGAACGGGCTCGTCCGACGGCAGGGTGTCTCGCCACGCGCCGGAGGCCTCGGGCCTCACGCCGCGCGCCAAGGGCGGCCCCCGCGTCGGTTCAATACATGACCGCGAGCTGAAAAGCGCCGACAGCCATCTCATCTTCCGGAGCGAGCAAGGTCGGCTTGACGCAACTTCGCCCGTTGAGGCGGACCGAGCCATCGCCCGCGATTGGCCGCAATTGGGGGCGGTTGGGTCGTCCACTCCACTCCAGCACCGCGTGGACCCGAAGCACGGAGTCATGCGCGAGCAAGATCTCGCAGCGATCGCCTGAGCCGATGCGGTAGCTACCTGGCAGGAACACGCGGTCTTCGACCTGACCGTCGGGATGACCGATGCGGAGCTTGGCGGCGACGGGAACGTCGAGATCTCGGTGGAGGACCAGACCAAGAAGGTTGGCGAAGACGCCGGCGTCGGGCGGTCGCGCACTTGGGTCCTTCTCAAGGGCGCGCGAGAGCGCCGATACGAGCGCGGGTGGTAGGTCTTCGCAGTGTGGCTGGCGATTGATCGGAATCACCGGGGCTTCTTGGTGGCACTTGAGCCAGCGAATCGGCGCGTCGCGGAGTTCTTCCTTCACCGCCGCGAGCGGCATGTCGCCGTGGAAGGGCGAATGTGCCGAGAGCAGCTCGTAAAGGATCATCGCGAGGCTGTAGACGTCGGCGGCGGGGGTCAGCACGCGGGTCTGCAGCTGCTCAGGTTGCGTGTAATGCGGTGTGCCGACGACCATGTGGGTTTGCGTCGCGTTCACACCGATCACCGGGGAGCCATCCCAAGATCGCGCCAAGCCAAAATCGAGTACGCGAACGTGCCCGCGGCGCTCCACGTAAATGTTCTCTGGCTTGAGGTCTCGATGCACGATCGACTTCGCGTGCGGCTCGGCGAGACCCATGCAGGCTTGATGGACGATCGTCACCGCCTGTGCCGGCTGAAGTGGCGAGCCAAAGTCGTGCCACTCGTCGAGCGCCTGCCCGTCGAGATAGTCCATCAACATATAGATGTGGCCGTCGGGGCGCAGCCCGCAGTCATACGCGCGCACGACGTGCGGATTGGTCAACGAGCGCAGGATCGTGATCTCGCGCAGTGCTCGCTGCGCCTGGTCTCCGCCGGTGACGGGATCCTTCGTCAGCTTGAGCGCAAGAGGCTCTGAGTGCGAGGGGACTCGCACTTTGTAGACGGACGCGAACGAGCCAGAGCCGAGGACCTCAAGGACCTCGATGTGGTCAGCGTACACGTCGCCAGGCTGCAGCTCGAGCGGCATCGTGGTAGAGCCCGGTTACGCTAACACGGCCCAACCCCATGCACCCACAAACTGGCATGCGACCCCTGAATTCGTCGCGATGGGCCGAGCGCCGGACGGGCGAGCAGCGTCGACGCGGCCAGCTCGCCCCCCACGTCGCTTGGCGCCTGACGCGGGGGGGCAAACACCGGGGCGCGGTGCTGGCGGCGCTCCAGCGCGTTGCCCCGGTCGGGGTCGAGGTCGTGCCCGTCAGTGGCCGGCCCGCGGGCGAAGTCCTGGGGCTTTGCCGTTACCTCCCCGGGGTCACCAACGCCCTCGCCGAGAACGGCGCCCTCTGGCTGCGCGCGGACCGTGAGGTCGCGTGGTTGACCGAGATCCCCGACAGCACGCGACTCCTGGGCTGGGTCGAGACGCTCAATCGCGAGCATGGTGCCGCCCTGCGGCTGACCCCGGACTCCTTTTGCCGATTGGCAGACGTCGCGTGCGAGCGGGAGACGCGGACCCAGGAGGAGCTCGAGCACATTGCCGCGCTCACCAGCGCCGTCGGCCTGTGCTGCACCTGGTCGAACGTCCACGTGCACTTTGCTCAGGACGTCCCCGACAAGGGCGAGGGGGTGATGCGCATGCTCGCCCGCCGCGAAACGGGGGGAGCGCACGCGGCAGCATTCACCTCGCAAGCGCCGCCGCTTGAGGTGGTCACCTTTGGCGACGCGCTCAACGATATCGGGCTCTTTGCCCCCGGGCGCTTCGCGATGACGGTCGGTACCTCGGACCTTCACCGACTTGTCGCGCACATGCCACACGTTCCCGACTTCGTGACGGAAGGTCGGGAGGCCGAGGGATTTCTTGAGCTGGCAGCGCTGCTCGAGCGCGGCATGGCGCCGGTCTGATTCTGCGGCTGCGCCAATTTGCGCGGTCCCAGACCAAGATCACAGCAACCCGCGGACCCCCGCGCCGCGGCCTTCGGCTTTCGTTAGAGTGTCGCCGCTCGGAGGGGCGCGAAAACACAGCGACCAGCTCCCGACCACGCGCAGCGATCGCGTGTTGCGACGACGTGAAGTGAACCAGGAGAACGACCATGCGTATCGGAGTCCCCAAAGAGATCAAGTCCCAAGAGTTTCGCGTCGGTGCACAGCCGGCAGGCGTTCGTCAGTTTGTCGACGCGGGCCATAGCGCCGTCGTGCAAGCAGGCGCCGGGCTCGGCAGCGGATTTTCGGACGACGACTATCGCAATGCCGGCGCGACCATTGTCAACGATGCCGCAGAGGCTTGGGCCGCGGACATGGTCATCAAGGTGAAAGAGCCGCTCGCGTCCGAGTACGGCTACTTCCGAGAGGGACAGATCCTCTACACCTATCTGCACCTCGCAGCGGTCCCCGAGTTGACCAAGGCTCTGATGGCCGCGGGCGTCACGGGCGTCGCCTATGAGACGATCACCGACGACAAGGGCGGACTTCCGCTCCTTCGTCCGATGAGCGAGATCGCGGGCCGGATGTCCGTGCAGGTCGGCGCTCGCTGCTTGGAGAAGTTCTCTGGCGGCAAGGGATTGCTGCTCGGCGGCGTGCCTGGCACGCGACGCGGACGCGTGACGATCCTTGGTGGTGGCGTGGTCGGTACGGCCGCGGCTCGCATCGCGATCGGCATGGGCGCGTACGTCACGGTGCTCGACCGCTCGGCCGAGCGCATGAACTACCTTGAAGATGTCTTTGGCACGGGGATTGAGACCCTCTACTCCAACCCGGAGAACGTTGAGCTGACGGTCCGGCGCAGCGATATGGTGATCGGCGCCGTACTCATTCCGGGCGGTGCCGCACCCAAGTTGGTCGACGAGAACCTGCTCAAGCAGATGGAGCCGGGATCGGTTGTTGTCGATGTCGCGGTCGACCAGGGTGGGTGCATCTCGACGTGCAAGCCGACCACGCATGAGAATCCGACCTATGAGGTCCATGGCGTCGTGCACTACTGCGTCGCCAACATGCCGGGCGCCGTGCCGCGCACCTCTACGTATGCGCTGACCAACGCGACACTGCTGTACGGCCTCGACATCGCCAATCAGGGGATCGCCAACGCGATCCGTAATAATCGGCATATCGCGGGCGGCATCAACACGATCAAGGGCGCGTGCACGGTCGAGGGCGTCGCCTCGGCGCACGGCCTGACCTACACGCCGCTCTCCAGCGTGCTTTAGCCTGTGGGGCTGACGGACGTGCGCGCCGCCGCGAAGGGGTAGGGGTGCACGGTGAGGTCCGCGGGGCATGGCGCTGACGCGACCCCGGTGCGACAATTGGGCACCGGCAAACAGCAGAAAAGAGCGTGACCTGCGGACGTTCTGCAGGTCACGTCATTTGACCGAACGGCCGTCTCCGTCGCTGGAAACTTCGAGGGGGTCGGCGGTGTCCAGAGGCGGCGGTGCTGCCCCCCGCGGCCGCCTCGAAGTTCAGAAATGTCCGTTCCATCCCGAATTTGGCCTACCAGAGCCCTCTCGCGTGCTGCGGACGGGGACCCCGTGAGGATGGAAGGGGCGTCCCCGGCGCTTGCCCATGGCCCGGGTCGTGGTATCCCGCGGTCGCAACCGCTGTGCGGCAAGGATTCGATGAGCGCCAAGACAAAGCAAATCCACCGTCTTGGCATGTTCCTTGTCGTGCTCGCGTCCGCGATGACCCTGAGCGCCTGCATGGGAGGGGCGGCAGGCGCCCCGGGCAAGGACACCGCCGGCAAGCAGAATGGTCAGGAGGAGGAGACGCCCGCAGCGCCCGTCGTCGTCGGGACGCTGACGCGGGGGCCGATGGACGCCACTGTCTCTTCGGCGAGTACGATCGAAGCCGAACGCAAGGTGACGATCCACGCCGAGTCCACGGGGCGTGTCCTTCGCCTGGAAGTTGAAGAGGGGCAACTGGTCGAGTCGGGCGATCTCATCGCCACCTTGCGTCGCGACGCGCAGAGCAATTCGCTTGAGCGCGCGTCGGCAAGTTACGAGAAGGCCGAAGCGGATCTCAAACGCATCGAAGGTCTCCACGCGAAGGGGGTGGCGAGCGACGAAGAACTCGCGAACGCGAAGGCGACGTTGCGCAACGCCGCGCTGGACCGCAAGGATCGCTCGCGCGACCTCAGCAACACCCGCGTGCACGCGCCTTTCAGTGGCACGATCACCGAGCGCAGCGTCGCCCAAGGAGCTTGGGTGAACTCTGGTGGTCAGCTTTGCACATTGGTCGATTTCACTTCGCTGGTCGCACGTGTCTATGTGCCAGAGCGCGAGCTCGATCGGATTGCGGTGGGTCAAGTGGCCTCGATCGTGGGCAAGGCCGCGAAGGGTCGGGTCGGAACGGGCACCGTGACCCGCATCGCGCCCGTCGTCGATGCCGCAACGGGCACCGTGAAGGTGACCGTTGCGCTCTCCCCCGATAGCGTCGGCCCTGGCGGCTTTTTGCCCGGCATGTATGCGGAGGTGACGCTCGTGACCGAGCATCGCGATGACGTGCTCGTCGTGCCCAAGTCCGCGGTCGTTTACGAAGACGATCAGGTCTTCGCGTTCGTCGTGGAGCCCGACGCGGAAAAGCCTGACGTGCTCGTGGCCCGCCGTCACAAGCTCACCTTGGGCCTGTCGAACGAAGAGTCCTTCGCAGTCGAGGCTGGGCTGACGCCGTCGGACAAGGTCATCCTTGCCGGTCAGGCCGGACTCAAGGATGGGGCCAAGGTTCGGCTCGTCGACGCGAAGGGCCAAGCGCTGGAAGGCAGCGACAAAGCCTCCGACGCCGCGGCGGTCGTCAAGGCCGACAGGACAGAGACCAAGCGCGCGGATGCGACGGCGGGTCAGGCGGGCCAGGCGGATGCCCCTGCGCCCGACAAGTCCACGGCTGACAAGACAGAGGCGGACACTGCACAGGCCGTAGTCGCCCAGAAGGCGGAAGCTGGTCCGTGAGTTCGTCGAGCGAGGAGCCGCGCTCAACGACGCCGGCCGCCTCGGCTGAGCCGCGCCGCGCGGGGGGGAGTGGGCAGGGCGAGATCTTTCGGATCGCGACCGCGCGTCCCGTTGCGGTTCTCATGATCTTCTTTGCGATCACCGTGTTTGGGGTGATTTCAAGTCGTCGACTGCCGCTACAGCTCATGCCGGAGATCAGCTACCCCAAGCTGACGATTCGGACCGAGTACCCCGGCGCCGCTCCGGCGGAGGTCGAGAACGATGTGGCGCGGCCGCTGGAGGAAGTGCTCGGCATCGTCACCGGCGTCACGCGCATCACGAGCGTTTCGACCGCGGGATCTTGCGACGTCGTGCTCGAGTTCGCATGGGCGACCAGCATGGACGAAGCCAATCAGGACGTCCTCGAGAAGATCGATCAGATCAAGCCGACGCTGCCTGACACAGTCAAGCAGCCGCTGATTCTGCGCTACGACCCAACCCTTGACCCGGTCCTTGTGTTGACCCTCAGTGGCAACAGTGAGGCATTCCAGGGAGATGACGGACTCAAGTACTTGCGACGCATCGCCGATCGCGACCTGAGGCGGCAGCTCGAGCCGATTAGCGGCGTCGCCGCGGTCAAGGTCAAGGGAGGCCTTGAGGAAGAGATCCTCGTCGAACTCGACGAGGATGCACTGCGGCGGACCAACCTCGCGCTCACGACGGTGGTTTCGCGCCTCAAGGCCGAGAACATCAACTTGGCCGGCGGCTCCATGCGCGACGGACGAACCCGATACCTGGTTCGTACCGTCAATGAGTTCCGAAACCTCGAGGACTTGCGCGACACCGTCGTCGCGGTGAAGACCGATCGCGAGATCCGCCTTCGTGACATCGCGCTTGTGACCGCCGCCTACAAGCAGCGCGACGTCGTGACCCGGGTGGGAGGCGGTGAGGCGGTCCAGATCGAGATCTACAAGGAGGCCGACGCCAACATTGTCGAGATGGCGCAGTCGGTCCGTGGGCGCCTGGAAGGCTCGGTTGGAATGATGGGGCCTGTCAAAGGGCTGATCCAGCGCATCAACGACGAGTATGGCGCCGAGCTGACCCTCATCGCGGACCGCTCCAAGTTCATCGCGTCGAGCGTGAACGAAGTGCTCTCAACGGCGATTGTCGGTGGCCTGCTCGCGGTGCTCGTGCTCTACCTCTTCCTCCGTCAGGCGCTTCCGACCGCGATCGTGGCGCTTTCGATCCCGGTCTCCGTGCTGCTGACCTTCGCGCCGATGAACCTGACGGGCATTTCACTGAACGTGATGTCGCTCGGCGGACTCGCGCTTGGCATTGGCATGCTCGTCGACAACTCGATCGTCGTGCTCGAGTCGATCTCGCGGTGTCGACAGGAAGGCGACGACGTGATGACGGCGACGGTGCGCGGTGTGACCGAGGTCGGCTCAGCGGTCGTCGCCTCCACACTGACGACCGTCGCGGTGTTCTTCCCGATGGTCTTTGTCGAGGGAGTTGCCGGGCAGATGTTCGGCGATCTCGGCCTCGCGGTGGTGTACAGCCTACTCGCCTCGCTCTTCGTCGCGATTTTCATGATTCCGACCTTGAGCGCGTTGCCTTGGTCCACGCTCACGGAAGCCAGCTCACGCAGCATCTGGGGCATGAGCTACGACATCTTGTCGATATGGAACTCGGTGCGCGAGCTGGTCGAGAGCTTTCAGCGTCGACCGCTACTCAAGGTCGTCCTCATTGTGCCCGTGCTCTACATCTTGCTGCGTTTCACGCTTCATCTGTTCTTTGAGCTCGTCGGCAAGGTCATCGCAATCGGCGGTCTGGTCTTTTTCCGCGTCGGCGCAATCGTGGCGTTCGGCATCTTCTGGGTCGTTGGCATGATCTGGTGGCCAGTTCTCTGGCTCTTTGACGCCCTGCTCGGGTTGCTGGACCGCGGCTACAAGACGCTGATCCGAGTCAGCCTCAAGAACTCGGTGGTGGTTCTCGTGCTCGCCGTCGGCGCCCTGGTCTTCTCGCTCTCGCTTGCGCACAACCTCGACTCGGAGTTGGTGCCCGAGCTCCACCAAGGGGATCTCACGGTGGACCTGGCACTCCCCGTGGGCACGCCATTGCGATCGACCGACGAGATTCTCGCCCCCGTGACGGCGCGCCTGCAGAAGGAAATTCCCGGCCTGAGTTCGATGCTGGTGACCGTGGGTTCGGAGCGAGACAGCACCGACACGCGAGAAAGAGGCGAGCACACCGCCCGCATCGCAATCTCGCTGCGCTCGGACCAAGGTGCCACCTCCGGTGCCACCGCCGGTGCCACTGCCGGTGGCACTGCCGGCAAGGACAAGGCTCCCGCCGACGCTGAGGGGGCGACGACCGCGTCGCCAGCCGCGTCGGGCGACGCGAAGTCCCCGGGCGAGGCCACGCAAGGCAACGCGGCCGAGCGAAACACCGCGGCGGCAGAGGAGCGCGCGGTCAAGATCATCCGCGAAGTGCTTCAGGATGTTCCAGACCTTCGCGTCAACATCACGCGCCCAACGCTGTTCTCGTTTAAGACCCCAGTTGAGGTCGAGATTCGCGGCTGGGATCTGGTTGAGCTCGGCACCGCCACGGCGGCGGTCGCCGAAACCCTCCGCGGCACGCCGGGACTTCGCGACGTCAAGTCATCGATTCAGCCCGGCAGCCCCGAGATCCAGATCACCTACGACCGCGATGCGCTCGCCCGCATGAATCTCGACATCCGCACGGTGGCCGAGCTTGTGCGTGACAAGATTCAGGGCAACGAGGCAACCAAGTTCAATCGGCGCGACCGTAAAGTGCCGATTCGTGTCCGCCTGGCGGAGGCCGAGACCCTCGGCGTCGAAGAGCTTCGTCAGCTCGTCATCAATCCCGGTCAAACGCGGCCGATCCCGCTCTCGGCCGTCGCGAGCGTGAAGCTTGGACGCGGCCCGAACGAGATCCGGCGCGTGGGCCAACAACGCGTTGGCGTTGTCACAGCGAACATCGAAGGCGTCGGCCTTGGCTCAGCGTCCGAAGAGATCCGTGACGCGCTACGCGGCGTGGAACTCCCTGCCTCGACGACCTGGGCGCTCACCGGCCAGAGCGAGGAGTGGGAGACCTCGTCACGCTCGCTCATGCTGGCGCTCGCGCTCTCGGTCTTTCTCGTCTACGTGATCATGGCGGCGCAGTTTGAGAGCGTCATCTACCCGCTCATCATCTTGGTCAGCATCCCCTTCGCACTCATCGGGGTGTTGGTCGCGCTGGTTGTGCTGCGCATTCCGCTGTCGGTCATGGTCTTCCTCGGCGTGATCCTCCTGGCTGGCGTTGTGGTCAACAACGCGATCGTGCTCGTCGACTACGTCAATCAGCTTAAGTCGCGCGGGCTGGCGACCGCGGAAGCGATTGAGACGGCCGGCGGCGTGCGCCTGCGACCGATCCTCATGACCACGCTCACCACGGTCCTCGGCTTGCTACCGATGGCGCTTGGCCTTGGCGACGGCGCTGAGATGCGTCAGCCGATGGCGATCACGGTCATCGCCGGACTGACGACTTCGACGCTGCTGACCTTGGTCGTGGTCCCCACGCTCTACGCAACGGTCGACCGGCTCTTTCTCGCCTCGGGTCGTCCGAGCGCCACGCAGCAGCTCGCCAACGAGCTCGCGGCGCTCGATCCAAGTGCGCTCGCAGCGGAGGGTGCCTTCGCCCCGGTGGAGTCGCCTGCGAGCACCCAGCTCGATCGCCGGGGCTCGGCGGCAGACCAACGCGCGGGTGTAGAAGAGCCCGAGCCCGACCCCGAGTCCAAGCCCGCGGGCCTACCGGAGTCGGGAAGCACAGAGAGCCCAAGTCCAAACCCGGAAGGTGAGGGAGGCGATGCCTGACGGACTGCCGCCAGTGGGGCCCTTCTCTTCGCCGCGTTCTCCGGCAGAGGGACCATCTGATCACGAGCCCCGACGCGTCGTCCCGCCACCGATGAGTGACGCGGGCGATCCGGCCCATCTGCAGGGCGTCCTTCGCAGCAGCTCGGTGGTCCGAATTTCGCTGCTGCGGCCCATCGCGCTGCTCATGGCGCTGCTGAGCATGCTGGTCGTCGGTACCTTCGCCGTCGTACAGATTCCGTTGGAGATGATCCCGAGCGGCTTTACGGCCCCGGTCATCTCCGTGACGGTGAACTACCCCGACGCGACCGCGCGCGATATCGAGGAGCGAATCACGCTGCCGTTAGAGGCGTCCTTGTCGACGACGCCTGCGCTTGATCAGATCATCTCGAACTCAGCGTCGAACTACTCCAACATCATCCTGGTCTTCGATCAGGACACGAACATGGATGTTGCGTACCGCGAGGTCCGTGACAGGGTCGCACGCGTTCGTCCCGATCTACCGACCGACGTCAAACGCGTCGACGTCAACAAGCAGGCTGCGGACTCGTTTCCGATCGCGTTCTTTGGCATCCGGTATCCCGAGTCGCTCAGCGATCCCAATGAAATCATCCAAAAGAAGCTCATCCAGCCCGTGAATCGGGTGGATGGCGTGGGGCTGGTGCGTGCGTGGGGACTGGCGGAACGAGAGATTCGAATCGAGGTTGATCGATCCCTTGCAGAGGCCGCGAACCTCAACATCTTCGAGATTGCACAGAAGCTGCAGACCTCGCACTTCAACCTCGCCAGCGGGCAGCTGCGCGTCAACGAAGGCCGCTACCTGATCCGCTCGCTGGCGACCTTCCAGACCGCGAAGGATCTCGAGAAAGTTATCGTCGGCAAGAACGATCTGCGCCTCGCGGACGTCGCGCGGGTGACCTACGACTTCCCCGAGCGTGAAGAGATCGCCCGCTACAACGGACAGCCGACGATGGCCATGTTCATCCTCAAAGAGTCGACGGCCAACACCGTTGATGTCTGCGAGCGGGTCAAGAAGGCAGTTGAGGCGGCGTCAAAGGATCCAGCGCTGAGCCAGTTCGAGATCAAGCCGATCTTCCTCCAAGGCGACATCATCAAGAGCAGCCTGCGGCAGGTCACCGACTCGGGACTGCAGGGCGGTCTGCTCGCTGTGCTGGTCCTGCTGCTCTTCCTCAAGCGCCTTCGTCTGACCTTGGTCATCGCCCTGTCGATCCCGCTGTCGATGTTCATGGCGCTGCCCTTCATGTACTTCTCCGGCCAGACCCTCAACTTGGTGTCGCTGATCGGCTTGATGATCTGCATTGGCCTGGTGGTCGACAACTCGGTGGTGGTCGCGGAAAACATCGATCGCTACCGGCATCGGGGTGTGGGTCGATTTGCCGCCGCGCTGCACGGTGCGTCGGAAGTCGCGCTGCCGGCGACGCTGGCGACCGCGACCACAATGATCGTGTTCTTGCCGGCCGCACTCATGAGTTCGGGGCCGTCGCGCTTTTTCATGATCCGCATGGTGACGCCCGTGTGCGTGTCACTCTTGGCCAGCCTCTTCGTCGCGTTGGTGTTAATCCCGCTGTCGGCGGCGTGGTTCTACGACGTCGACATATTCGCTGATGCGGACAAGCGTCCCTGGCTCAAGCGACTCCAGAACATCGACGCAGCATGGAAGCATGCGCTCGACGTGCTCTACGATCGGACCCTTGGGACCGTCTGCCGTGGCTACGAGACCCTGCTCCGTGCGGTGGTGGTACGCCGCTTTGATGTCGTCGTGGTCGCGCTCTTGACGATGGTGTCGATCGCAATCCCGTTCTCAGCAGTGCCGGTATCGGCAGAGGACAAGTTCGGCGCGCGCCAATACACCATCACATACACGATGCCGAGCGACGTCAGCATTGAAGAGGCGGACGTGTTTTTCCGGGAGCTCGAGGGCTGGTTTGCCGAGCGTCGCGAAGGTTTCGGGCTCGACGGTGAGTACTTGGAGGTCGAGCCCGGGATTGGCCAGCTTCAACTGTTCTTTTCGCCCGCGGCCGCGGAGAAAGAGGATCCAGCGCTCGTGGGACAGCGCATTTTCGACCAACTGCCAGTTCCGCCGGGCTGGCAGAAGCGAGCTCGCAGAGGCAGCTCGGATGGAGGCGAAGCGGGGGTCTTTAAGCTCTACATTTTCGGTGACGACCACGACACGCTTGCGCGGGTCAAGGAGGAGTTCTCGCAGGCGGTCCTGGCAGTCGAGGGCGTCAAGGGAGTGGTTGGGGAGCAGCGAGATTCGACCCGACGGGATGAACTCGCGCTTGGTGTCGATCGCGGGCTGGCGCAGCGCCTCGGCGTCGCCCCCTCGATCGTTGGCAACACCGTGGCCTACGCCATTCGTGGCTCGCCGCTGCCGCGTTTCTACACCGAGAACGACGATATCCCGGTCTGGATCCGCTATCAGAAATCTGATCGTGAGCGTGTCGCGGATCTGCTGCAGTTCAAGGTTCCGACCCAAGGTGGCACGCCCGTCGCAATCGAGACGCTCGTGGAACGCGACGTGATCTCTGGGCAGTCAACGCTGACCCGCACCAACAAGCGTGTCGCCGTTCAGGTCAAGCTCGAGCTCGATGCCGAGCAGCGCGACAAGGCAGCCGTGGCCCTCCGGACCTTCCTACAGGGCTACAACTTGCCTCCGGGCGTGTCGTTTGACCCCGACACCGAGTCTCGTCAGTCCGACGACATGCTGGGCAACGCTCTGTTTGCCCTCTTGCTCGCCAGTGTCTTTATCTTCGCGCTGATGGCGGTCCTGTTCGAGAGCGTGTTGCTGCCGCTCTCCGTCATGCCCTCGATTCCGCTGGCTTTCGTCGGAGTGTGGTGGTTCCTCTACCTCACCGGCGAGGCTATCGACGGACTCGCGATCGTCGGCATCGTGCTCTTGCTCGGGGTCGTCGTGAACAACGCGATCGTACTGATCGACTTTATCAACATCGCGCGTGGGCAAGGTCTGAGTCGCGACGAGGCGATCGTGCAGGGAGGCATTCAGCGCTTCCGCCCGATCTTGATGACCTCAGCCACGACTGTGCTCGGGATGATTCCGCTGGCCTTCGCCGCGGCACCTGCCGACGGCATCCCCTACGGCGCCTTCGGCAAGACGCTAGTGGGCGGGATGTCAGCCTCGACGATCCTTACGCTCGTCGTGGTTCCCGTCTTCTATACGATGTTCGATGATCTCGGTGCGTTCCTGCTCAATGCGAGCCGAGCCGTGTTCCGCCGTCGTGGTGCATGAGCGGAGGCGATTGCCCGTGCGCCAGCCCAAGCGCGCGCGCCGTTAGACATGGCGCATGCTTGGGCGCACACCATGTACGGCGCATCCGCAGCGCGTAAGAGGATGCGGGTGCGCGTGCGTGCGCGAAGCCGGCGACACACGGGACGTGATCGTGGCGCGAGATGCGCCGAGTCGCATCTGCGTCTCAGTCGACGGACGTGACGCGACTCGCGCGGGATTTGCTTGACCGAGCGGCGACAGCGAGATACCCAGACCTTGCCGTGCTGAGCACGGCACCACGAAAGGACTCCCCCATGTCACGCAGCGCAGACGAGTGGTTCGATCTCTACTCCGAGAGCCATAGGAATCCGACCAACAAGTCGATTCATTGGATCTGCATCCCGCTGATCATGTTGAGTCTCATGGGGATGCTCTGGTCAGTGCCTTCGCCGTTTTCGGCGTGGTGGTTGAACTGGGCGACCATCGCGACCGCGCTTTCGCTTGTGTTCTACGCGCGGCTGTCTCCGACACTCGCGGCCGGGATGGCCGCGGTGAGCGCAGGCATCTTCGCCGGCGTCTTCGTGTTGATGTCGCTGCCGTTTCCGCTTTGGGCGACTTCGGCGTTCATCTTCGTCTCCGCTTGGATCGGACAGTTCATCGGCCACAAGATCGAGGGCAAAAAGCCAAGCTTTTTTGTCGATCTTCAGTTCCTGCTAATCGGTCCGCTTTGGTTGCTCGGGCACATCTACCGCCGACTCGGCGTGCCCTACTAGGGCGGCTCTATTTCGCGCTCGTTGCGGCCCGTGCAGCCACGGCGCCAAGGGGCGCGTGGCTGACATTTGGATCCGGACGATGACGACATCATCAGAGTCACCCGAGGGCCGCGCCGAGAGCAGCGGCAAGACCAAGCGTTCTGCGCGACCCTGGTCGACCGACATCCCTGACCGTCATTGGGATGCGATCGTGATCGGATCGGGCATGGGCGGGATGACCTCCGCCGGCATGCTCGCCCAACTCGGTCGCAAGGTCCTGCTTTTGGAGCAGCACTACGTGCCGGGAGGATTCACCCACGCCTTTAAGCGTCCCGGCTACGAGTGGGACGTCGGCGTCCATGCCATCGGCGAAGTCACGCGCCACAGCATGACCGGACGCTTGCTGCACAAGCTCACGGCCGGTGCTCTGGAGTGGCGATCGCTCGGTTCGGAATACGACATCTTCCATTATCCCGACGGACTCCGCGTCGGCTTCGCCGACACGCCCGATGGTTTTGTTGCGAACCTCGCGGAAGCGTTTCCCCGCCACGTCGATAGCATTCGTGCCTATCTCAAACGCGTTCGCGAAGTTTCGGCCGCGATGCGGGCGTACTACCTCAGCCGTTGCCTTCCGAGCGCGATCGCATGGCCCTTTGAACAGACCTTGGCGCGTCGAGCCAAGGCCGAGCTCGCGGCGACCTGCGCTGGCGTCATGGAGTCACTTGTGCCCGACGAGCGGCTGCGCGCGGTGCTGTGCGCGCAATGGGGCTACCAGGGCGCGACGCCCAAGCACGCGAGCTTTGCCATGCAGGCGCTGGTGACACGTCACTTTGCCTGGGGTGCCTACTATCCGGTGGGGGGCTCAAAGCGGATCGCGTGGACGATGCTCGAAGAGCTCGCGCGCAACGGTGGGCACACCGCGATCAAGGCCGACGTGGAGCGCATCGAAGTCGTGAGCGGTCGAGCGTGTGGCGTGCGGCTCAAGGATGGGCGAGTGCTGCATGCACCGATGATCGTTTCGGCGTGCGGCGCCCGGGCGACGGTGACACGGCTCTTGCCCGAGGAGCACGCGAACGCGAGTTGGGCCCGCTCCATCGCTGCGCTCGCGGCCGGCCCTGCGCACCTGTGTCTCAATCTGGGCTTTCGGGGCGACACCCGAACCGTCGGCGCGTCCGCGGCCAATCAGTGGTTCTACGAGAGCTATGACACCGAGAAGGCGTTCTGGGCGGCTCGTCCGGGGGCCGTCCGACCGGACGCTCCCGTCCTCTACTGCAGCTTCCCCTCGCTCAAGGACGGTCCGCTGGCGGAGCACACGTCTTCGCCGGCTGCGGACTCACAGACTGATCCGGGCATTCTTGGTGAGGCGTTGCCACGCCACACCGGCGAAGTTGTGACCTTCGTGCCGTGGTCTGCGTTCGCGCGCTGGCAGGGCACGCGATGGCAGCGACGCGGTGAGGAATACGAGGCGTTCAAGTCCGAACTCCAGGGCGCACTGCTTGAGCAGTTTCTCAAGCACCGCCCTGGATTCTCGTCCATGCTCGACCATGTAGAACTCTCCACGCCGCTCTCGACCGATACCTTCACCAGGCCTGTGCAGGGTTCGATCTACGGTCTGCTGCCCACGCCCGAGCGCTTCGCAAACCCGTACTTGCGACCGCGCACGCCCATTCCGGGCCTGTTCCTCTCAGGCAGCGAGGTCGGAACTGCAGGTGTGATCGGTGCGCTGCTCGGCGGAGCGCTCGCGGCCATCAGCGCCGAACCCATGCGCGCGGTTCCCTATGTGCGCTCGCTGGTCGGCTCGTAGTCCGGTGGGTAACCCCCCACTGCTTCGGCTGGCGGAGGCGGGAACTGTCGCTGCGCTGCGCGGCTCTTTGCGATGCGGCGAATGACGAAAGGCGAGTCAGTGGCGCTGGACTCTGGTCCAACGCAACTGCCTCGCCTTTCGCGAAGGGGTGGTCGCTAACTACTCGCAGCTGGCGAGCGAGGCGCACTCGTTGAGCGCGGCTTGGTCCACCGTCAACACGGAGACGCCGGCCATGTCGACGCAAGAGTACGTGGCGGCGACGCAGTCGAAGTAGTCGCTGATGTCACAGGTGGTCACGCCTTCGTAGGTCGACTGGCACATCGCCTTCTGGTCGTCGAATGTGCCGGCCGGGACGCAATCGAGCGCGGCGACATCGTCGAAGTACGCTTCACAGGCTGCGACGTTGGCCGCGCCGAAGTCTTGGCTACCACCGTCGTCATCACCGCCGCAGGCGGAGAGCACGAGGCTGGAGGACACGACGGTGAGTGCGAGAATGAACGAACGGAGGTGGAGACTGTCCATGGGTGGATTTTTCGTGCTGTTTGCGAGCGATGTCAATCCACCCCCATTGGCTGATGGGGGAGGGAATGCAGCACGGTGACAACTTGGAGGCGGCGACACGCCAAAATCGTATCTTGTATCCAGTCCAACGGTTGAACCAACCGCCTAGGTAGCCGTGTCGTTGCCCAACGAGGGTTCGAAGAGCCCCATGTCTTGCAGTGAAGGTCGAGGAGTCGAGGCTGTAGCTTGAGTCTCGAACTGACACTCCGAGACCGCAAAACAGCTTTGTTGGAATTTCCCCTTCGCGTCCTTCCTTCGCGTCCTTCCTTCGCCTCCAGCTTTGGCTCGCTTCCGGCGATCATCCGTGGCTATGTGTCGTGCAAGACTCAAGGTCGAAACACCCTCGGGTGGACCGGGCCGACGCCGGCGGGCGGAGGGCGCGACCGCGCTCCACCATGCTTCGTGGCTTCCTGGTGCCATCGAGCGCCGATCATGTTCTGCGGCTGCCTCCGCCTCGCTGCTGGATGAAGCGAGCGGTTCGACCGAGCGGATGAACAAGCGACGGCTTGGCGGCCAAGCCCCCGGCGCTCTGCGCCGCATCGCACGAGCAGGTTGTCGAAGAACCCCCGTGGAGTGCATGGGCGTGCAATCGCGATGCAGACCGAGGCGCGAGGAGGGAGCGTACCGGGCCTACCTGACCGACGAGCAACAAGGCGAGCAACGAAGGGGCTGCATGGTGAGTGCGCGGCCATGCGCAGCGCAGTTTTTTTCGACGGCCTGCTAGGGGGTGATTGACTTGGGATCGACTGGCGGTGAGTCGGCCGATTGCGTCGCGATTGTCTCTTTGATCCGTTGCATCAGCTCGGCATGGATCTCGGGCGTGATTTGGTGTCCGACGCCCGGATAGGTGAGCAGTGTGGCGTCGAGGCCGACGGCTTGCAGATGCTCGATGGCCTCTTTGGTGGGTCCGTAGATCACCGCTTTGTCCGCGTCGCCATGAAACTCCACGATCGGCGGGCCGGCGGGCTTGGGGGCGCCATCCTGGCTTGCTGGCCACAAGGGCGGGGGGAGCCAGCCACCGACGGGGTAGGCCGCCGCGATTCCGTCGCCGTGGCGAACCGCGATCGCTGTGCTCAACATTCCGCCTTGCGAGAAGCCCGTGACGATTGGGCGGCCCTTCGTGGGACGGAGGGTCTGAAGTTCGCGGATGCCCGCCCAGATGACCTCTGCCGCGTGGGCGATGCCGGCGGCCAGGCCTTCGACGTCGTTGTCGCGTGCACGGATCGGAAACCACGACCAGCCCTCGTTGTGAGCATCGAGACCGCGCGGGAGGAGCACACGAGCGGGGACGTCGAGCTGCGCCATGATCTCGGCGAAGTGCACGGGATCGTCACCCAGACCATGAATTGCCACGATCATGGGGAGTGGACTCTCAGGATCGGCGTTCGCGGTGACCATCTCCTCGACCACCAGACCGTTGCGAAGCGTCCACTGTCTCAGCCCGCCCGGCTCGACATCGGAGCTCTCATGGTTGGCAGGCGTCCCCAAGCCCGATGCCTGGGGAGCCACACCCTGATCGGCGACCGGCCTTCCGGGTGCCGCCCCGGTCTGGCAGCCGAGCGCGAGCGCCAGCGCTGCGGCCAACCATGTTGCACCGGGCCGGCTCGGACCTCGCCCTGGGTTGCGCACGCGCACGCTCATCTGGATTGCGTCCAGAGTCATGGCGTATCTCATATCATGGGCGGGTGACGTCTACCGGCGCCAAGGATGAGCCAGGTGCGGCCCCGGCCAGCGATGTGGTCGAGCTCCCGGCGCCGAGGATGCGCATCGACGAGAGCACAGCCGTCGGTGCGGAGTTTGGCAGCGGTGCGGCCCGCGGCAGCTCCGGCCCGCCGGATTCCTGGGCGTTGGTTGAGCCCGGTTCGTTCCACGCGGAGCAACACTTCTATCCGCGTGTCCTCAACGCTCAGATCCACTCGATGGTGCGGTTCTTCCTCAGCCTGAGCACCGACCGACTCATCGCCCGCTACTGCCACCTCAATCCACGAGCCGACCCCGCGGCGCTTCAAGCGATCGCCCTCGCGCAGCCCAAGCACTTTCGCTGGTCGGGTGCGGACCTGTTCCACGTCACGACCGAGCGTGGCATCCGGCGTGTCGTTGTGGTCGAGACCAACTCG
>CAZVEM010000017.1:0-34662 GCA_964626165.1 uncultured Nannocystaceae bacterium | reverse complement strand
CTCGACGACGCGCGAGGAGTCGCGCGACTTGTCGCGCGCTTGATTGCGCTCGCGACGAGACTCTCGCTTACCGCTCGCGACGAGTTGCTGTGAGCTGCTGCCACTCGCCATCTCATCGCCGTAGTTGCTTGAGGGTTCGGCATAGTTCGCGTCATCCATGTCCGCGGGCGGCATCTGCGGCGCGGAGGACGGCGAAGGCCCGCCGCGATAGGCAGCGGATTCCGACTCAGCGGCGGGAGTGCTCGGCGCTCCGCGAGACGAGGGGCGTGAAGGGGCGTCCTTGCGCGGGGTCGCTGTGGTCGCATCGCGCGAGCTCGCTTTGTTGCCGCCGCCGATCCCTCCTTCCGCGAAGTCGGCTCCTGCACTCGCGCCGGTGGCACCCGCCTTGGGGCTTTTGTACTCCTCGCGCTGCTTGGCAAAGGCGTCCGTCGGTTGGCCGGGCTCGTTGGCGAGTGGATGGCGCTTCTTGTTGGCCTTGGCGTCCGCATAGGCCGGGGCGGGCGTGCGTTGCTTTGCGACCTTGAGGTCGTCGACGGCCTTGCGATTCTTCGGAGAGACGCAGACGTCGCTGAGCGACATCGCGGGTAGGGTGTGAAGCGGCGGGGGTGGAGCGACCTGCGGCCGCGGGCGCTCCGAGTGGGGCGTGGGGGCAAACACAAAGGGCGGGAGGTCCACCATCACCTCCACGGGCTCGCCTCCGCCGCCACCTCCATCGGGGATCGTGGAGACGGGGCCTTGACGGCACGCGGGTCCGAGCACGAGGGAGAGCACGAGGGCGCTGGCGACAGTGAGAGAGGGAGATTTCATGGCGAGGCTCAGGCAGGTTGTGGCGGGCAAGCCGCGGGGGCCGGGCAGATCCAGTGTGCTGAGAGGCCGACCTTTGGGGGAGCGGGCGAAGATCTGCGGAACGGGTGTGGTGGTGAGGTTTTACCCCGTGGCGGGGGCGGCGCTCGAACGCCGCTCAAGCGCCAGTGCATACAGTTCTCCGAGAATCTCTCCCGCGGTGCATACTCGGCACGTCGCACCGTCTAAGGTCCCGCGCCCGATCAGCGGGTGGCGCGCAGATGCGGGCGAGTACCGCGCTGCCCACGCTGCCCTCCAGGGCGCAACCCGCCGAGCTCTGCCTCGGCAACCCTTTCCGGCCGCGACGCTCCACGCCCCAAGACCGTCCCAACGCACACGCTCCACGTACCCGCGCGGCCGACCCTTTCCACTCGATCCTTCACCGCGCGCCGCGCTCGACGTCACGACCCACGCCCCGACCTGGGCCGGGCATCACTCGCAGACACCACTCCATGACCCGCAATATCAAAATCGCCGCCGCTGCCTTCGCCCTCACTGCCTTGAGCGCGTGGACGCTGCCGTCCACTGCGCAAGCGGATGGGCCGCTCAAGCTGGTGATCATCAAGGAGCAGGGCGCCGGTGGTGGCTCGCAGGCGCAGGGCTTTGTCGATCGATTGGTGGCCCGCATGGCCACCCTTTCCGGTGCCAGCGAGGCCGAGGGCAAGTACTTCGGAAGCCGCGCACTGGCGCTGAGCTACATCAAGAGCAGCGCGCCGCAGTTCGGCATCATGTCGCTGCCGGCCTTCCTCGCCCTCCGCAAGGACCATCAGCTCACCGTGATCGGCAAGGCCGAGGTCGTCTCGGACGGCGGCCGTCAGTATCACGTGGTGTCCATCGACGCGAAGGACCTCGCCGGATGCAAGGGATCGACTTTGGTCTCCAATCACTTTGAAGATGGGACCTTTCTCGAGAAGGTCGTGGCCGATGGCGCCTTCGTGCTTGCGGACTTCACCAAGATCGACGCGAAGCGCCCCGTTCAAGTGCTCAAGAAGGTTGTCGATGGCGAGGCAAAGTGCGCTTTGATCGACGACGCGCAGCTCGCAGCGGCAGGCAAGCTCGCCAACGGCACCATCAAGTCCGTGTGGAGCTCTGCAAAGTTGCCGCCCATGGTTGTGGTCGCCTTCCCCTCGGCGCCCGCGGCACAGCGGAAGACCTTCTCGGCGCAGCTTTCCAAAGTCTGCAAGGACGAGGGCAAGTCGACCTGCGATGAGGCAGGCATCCGTTCGCTGGCCACCGCGAGCGACTCCGACTACGCCGCCGTTGTCTCGAAGATGCCGTAGTCCGCCGTGAGCGCGGCTCCCAGCTTGGCGCGGGGAGGCGCTGTGCGGGCCGTGGGTGACATCCTGGCTGCGCGACGCTGTGCTAGAACGCGTCCCTGATGACGCTCGCTGCGCGCTCCCTCCCATTCGATCGCCGACGCCATGCGGGGCGGCCCGGTGATGCTTACGCAGGAGGCATTGACGCCACGAGGTCTGTCCCAAGCCCGGCGCCGATCTCGGCCGCTTCGAGGATGCGCCTCCGGCTGGCCGCACTCTGTGTCGCGGGTCTGCTTGGCCCGCTCGCGACCGCGTGCAAGAGCGGCGGCGGCTCGAATCGCGTGAACCCTCCGCTCACCGACGCGGCCTCGACCAAGGACGCGCTCGCGATCTCCGATGCGCTCGAAGACGCGATCAACCGCGGCCCGGTCAGCGACGCCGATCGCGAGTACGCCTTTGAGCAGGGCGGGTCGCTGCCGGATGATGGGAGTGCCGGCTACGCGCTGGCCCGCGCGCGACTGAGCGGACGACTCGCCGAAACGCGCGGGCTCAAGGCGATCCACCTCGTCAAGGAGGCCGAGCGATGGGCCGAGCGCAGCATCGAGCGAGACAAGTCATTTCGCGATGGCGAGGCACGCCGCATGCTCGGGACGCTGTGGGTGGCTGCGAGCAACTATGTCGAGCATGGGGACTCGGAAAGCGGAGTGAGCTTACTTGAGGCTCTGGCGGCAGAGATTCCAAGCGCGAAGACCGATCTCCGTCTTGCGCAGGCATACATCGCGCTCGGCGATATGGAGAGTGCGGTGGCGCCTCTTTGCAAAGCGCTTGCGGGGAAGGACGCTCTCGGTGGCGAGGACGCTCGTCTGCTGACGCAATTGGTGGAAGACGCAGGCGGGAGCGCTGCACTTGGTTGTTCGTGATGCGATGCCGACACAGGACACGCGGCCGCGGCGTTGAGCGCAGCCTACGACCGCTGCGCAGGTGGGGCGGACTCGGCCTTGTTGTGGCCGGCCTGCTGCTGACGACCACGAGCGGCTGCACCGCGGCACGGATCCGAGCGGCGGCCCGCAAGGGAGACGACGCGGAGGTTCTGCGAGTTGGCAGCGTCGACGCTCGCGGCCGCAAGTATCTCCCGCGGCGTGCAGCTGCGCGTGCGTACGCGCTGGCGCTGGAGCACACCGGACGCCGCGATGAGGCGAGGGCGCTGCTCGAGTACGACATGCGTCACGGCGGCGAACTCAAGTCATTGCTCGCGCTCGCGGATCTGGAGTTGCGTGCAGGACTGACAGGCACGGCGGTCGCCCATTACGTTCGTCTCACCACGCTGGCACCCAGCATGCTGAAGAATCGCGAAGACATCTGTGCGCTGATGGACTCGCGCGCCGCCGCGCTGGAGTTGCGCGGCGAGGCACTCGCGGCGTACTCCGACAAACTCCGCGCCGCGCTGCTTTGCGATGCAGGTCGCTCGCGTTCCGCTCGTCGCTTTGCCAAAGAGTTGCGCGCGCGACAGGCTCCACAGGCCAAGGCGCAGGCGACTGCGCTGCGCACCACGACGCTGGATCCGCTTTTCGCGATCGAGGATGAGCGATCGATTCGCGCGGCACTTCTCGCCGCCAAACGCCACGGTCCCGAGGCATTGCTCGACCTTGCATTGACGCGGGGCTATGCACTGGGCGCCTCCGATGTCGCAGAGCTGCTCGTGGCCGAGTATGAGGGGCGGCTCGGGGCCGGAGTGATCAGCGACGCGGCCTTGCGGGCACTGATTGGCGGCCCGCTCAGTGACGGCGTGGAGGATCTCGATCCGGCTGCGGCCTCCGGGCCTAATGCCGTCGTATCCGAGCCAAGCACAGCGCCGACGCCGGACCCCGACGCCCCCGCGCTCGATCGACTGGTTGCCGCGGTGTCCGCAGTTCCCGGTCCCGCGGGCTCCTATGCCCAGCTTCGCGTCGGTCGGCTCTTCGTCGCGACCGTTGAGTGGGAAGAGGCGCTCGACGAGGATCGCCTTGCAGCACTGCCGATGATGGAGCGAGGCTCGAGCAATGCCGGCGGCAGCGCCGGCGACGACCCACGGCGCGCGCGACTTGAAGCGATGTTGCGCGAGACCTTGGCCGTGCTCGCCCAAGCCGGCGACTCGGATCCTCGGGCCTTGGTGGCGATGTCGCGCGCGCTGTGGCTCGGAGGCGATGCCTCTGGCGCGCAGATTGTGCTGCGCCAAGCCATCAGTGCCCGTCGATCCACGACCTCGCGTCCGCTGACTCCGCCGGACGCGGCGGGATCGCTGAGCTTGGCGAGCGACGCGGATCTGCTCGCGGTCCGCGACTCCGACGATCTCGCGCTGCTGGCCTGGTATCGCCTCTTGGGGCGCATGCAGGATAGTTCGGGCAAGAGTGCCGCCGCGCTCGCGTTGGAGCACGCGATCCTGACGCGCGCCGAACTCTTGGATGCTGCGACCGCTCGGCGGTGGCGCGAGGAGGCGGTCCGATTCGAACTGATCCGCGGGGCTCCGTCGCGTGCCTTGGCGCTGGCGGCCGGAAACGAATCCACCCTTCGACCCGAACTCGCTGCAGCCCTCGCCACCGCACTCTCGATGCAGACGGTGCTGCTCCGAGTTCAACACGGAGAGGGTCGCGGTGGAGGGGAGGGCACATCCGCGGCAAACAGGGCCGAGCATGCAGCGCATCTTCGCGACCGGCAGGAGTCCGAGCAGATCTTAGACCCTGCGAAGTTCGCCCTGGCGACGGAGGCGTTGCACGCCCACGAGGCCGCGTCAGCGGGCTCGCTGGGCCGCGGCGACGATCTCTGCGCTCGGACGACGGAGCTAGAGCTCTTGATGCTGGCACGCGGCGATGCGCCGGACGCTCTCAAAGCGCTCGATCTCTTCGAGAGCGACGTGGCCTTTCGTTGCACGATGGGACTGCTGGGCGAGGCGCTCGACGCTGGAGCACATCGGCCGCTGGCGACGGCGCTCTCGGATCGACTCTCGTACCTGCCGGAACTCGAATGGCAGGGCATCGCGGAGGACGCGATGTCGATCGCGCTTGCGGCCCGACAGCACGATCGTGCGCACTATCTTCTTCGCGAGGCCGCGTCCGTAGATGTTGACCCGCGCGCGACCTGGTTGCGGGCCGCGGTGCGGGCCCAGTCGGTCGGACGACCCTCACTCTTCGCGTTCGCGCTGCGCGAGACCATGCTGGGAACCTCGCAAGGCAGCACGTTGCCACTGCGGCGCGCACTCTTGATCCACGGAATCACGCAAGGCGGTCCGTTGGTGGAGATCGGCGAGCTCATGGGGGAGGCCGGAGGTGCCGCAGAACTGGACGGCCCACAGGGCGATCGCGAGGACGCGACCGACGTTGATCCCTATCGTCGCGCCAACGAGCCTTCCGATGTTGAGCTTTGGATGGCAGTGCAAGATCATCTCAGCGGCGTTCCAGCGCCACTGCGCGCGGCCGAGTTCGCGCGCGTGCTCCAAGAACTCGCCTCACTCGGCTCCGCGTCCCATCGCGTCGATGCCGGCACTGTCGAGCCTGGCACGGCGACGCCAGGCTCCATCCGTCGATCGCCCGCCGCAAATACCACCGATGCGGACGGCCGCGCGGATGCCCAAGCGCAGCGGGTGCGCCGGGCACTGCGCGCGATTGCAGAACCCGCGCAGGTCGTTTGGTTCGCCGAGTCGCTTGAGTTCGCGCGGGATGGCGATCGGACGCAGTTCGATCCCCACGCGGATGCGGTCGCCTCGGCTCGCGCCAGCAGTTCCTGGGACGTGCGCGGCGCGAAGGACGGGGGAGATCATGTGGCGCGATACGATGCGCGCCTCGGGGCCCTCGTGCTTGGTGATGGCCCCACGCGAGCGCGGGCACTCGCGTCGCTCCTTCACGCCGTCGACCAAGCACAGCGCGGCCTGCTGCTAGGATGGCTGGAGGGTCCACACAGGGTGTACGACCCCAAGCTCGGTATGGCGCTCTTGGTCCCAGACGCGTGGACGCTGACCCGAACCAAGCTCGGGCTCTCGCTCGAGCCCTGGGCACGACTCGGCGCTCCTCCGATGCTCTCAGGCTCGCCGCCACAGGTCGCGGGGCTCATTGGCGACGCCGGGATCGCGCGCGATGTCGAGGCCCAAAGGAGCGTTCCATGAGTGCGGACGGCGACGACGAGGTGATGCGCCCTGCGACGGCATTGGAGACGCCTGTCGGTACGGGTGTTTTCGCGGCGCCGCCGGCCACAGCATCGCGCCAAGTTCCGCCCTATCTGCTGATCGCAAGCGTGCTCGCAGTCCTGATCGCGGTGCTCGGAATGTTCGCGGACTCGGAGGCAAGTCGCGCCCAGGTCATCCGCGAGCGGAGCGGACAAGCGCTGACCGAGCTTGGATTTCTCGCGGGCCTGCGCGATGCCAAAGGTCGACGCGAGACCACCGAGCCGATGCAAGTCGAGCTCGTGCAAGACGGTGGCGCATCGTGGGTTCACGGGGCGGTTGCGGCCGCGATCGACGATGACGCGGCATTCAAGGTCGAGCAGAGCAACCACGTCATGCGCATCGAGGTCGTTCACTTCGATCGCGTCGACATCTTGGTCCTTCGACTGTGGCGACAGGGGTGGGAGCTCCGCACCCCGAAGGCTCAGTGGATTTACACGAACATCACGCTGGCATTCTTGGTGATCGCGTGCGCTGGCGCGGTCGCGACCTACTTACGCACCTTGGGGCCGGCCCTGCTGCTCGCTGGGATGACGCTGCAGGTGCGCATGATGTTGCTGCGATGGCCAGAGGAGGTGCCCGCGGCGCCGTCGTGGTGGGACGCGCTCGTCGACGGCCCCCTCATCGCTCAGCTCACCTATCTGGTCAACTCGCTGCCCGATGTTGGCGGCTATGTGCTTGCATTCGTCGCGATCTTTTGTGCCGTGCTCGCGCTGATCGATCATCGATCAAGCCCGGGTAGCGGCGGGCTGGGCTGGGCCGCGGGGATGAGTCTCATGGTCGCCCTCGGGAGCGCTGCGGTCGCCGAGGGTGCGATGCGCTTGGGGCTTTGGGCCTCGATCAACACGCCGTTGGGCGCGACCGCGGGCGTGTTGACGCTCGCGCTTTGGGGCGTCGCCGGCCGCGTTGCATGGTTGCGTCTGCGCGAGCGAACGAAGTCAGCCGGCAAGTCAACGGGTGGCGGTCCCGCGACGCCTTCCGGCGCTGCTTCACCGCAGGGCGGGGGCGTGGAAAACGAGGACACGTCTGCGTCTCCGGCACAGGCGGCGCCGGCTGTGTCGGGCCCCGCGACTCGAAGTGGCGTGTCCAACGGCATGGTCGCGGTCGCCATCGTGGGGCTGAGCCTGAGTCTGGGCGCATGCGGCGACGGCTCGGCGCGCGCAGGTCATGGGTCGGGTGGTGGCGTGTCCCGCAAGCCGACGCCGAGCCCCACGCAAGGGGGCGAAGCGATTGCGGCGGACGGGGGCCGCCGGGCGCTCGCACCTGTGTCGTCCGTCGCCCCGGTGGATGCGTGGCTGGACCTGCTCGATCAGCGGCCGAGCGCGGTCGAGTACGTCGACAACCGGCTTTGGATCGACTTTGGTCGGGTCAATGCGCTCAAGCACGTCGAGCCTTCGACGCTGTCGAGCTTGAGGATCGGCGATGTCGTGGACGAGCATCGTGGCGCTGCGGTGCTCGGCCGCGGCGCGACAGTGGTCTTTCCACTCGACGCCGACCTCGCTCCCAAGCGGCATCCCGATCTTGAGGGCAAGCCGGACCTCGCTTTGGCGATCACGCTGCGCGGCGCGATGCCGGATCAAAAAGTCACGCTGCTGCTCAATGAACGGCCTCTGGTCAACCTGACGCTGACGGAGACCTGGGCGCGGCGGACCGTGTCGCTGCCACTTGATGCGTTGCGCACGGGGGAGAACTCCCTGCGACTGCACTTTCGCAAAGCAGGCGGCACGGCGGAAGGTGGCGTCGCGGCTTATATTGAGAGCATCGAAGTCGGCGGGCGTGAGGCCATTACCGGCGGTGTCCCCAAGCGCGGTGGGTATGGCCTCAAGGCTCGAACGGACGGCCATGCCACGGTCGACATCGCACCGGGCAGCGCATTGGCGTGGTACCTGATCACTCCGCGCCGCGCTCGACTCAGGCTCGATGTTGCGGCCGTCACGACGCCGACGCGGCTCCGAGTTCGCGTCAGCACGGAGAGCGACCACGCCGAGGGGCGCGCGCCGACGGTCCTGCGCGAACTGGATCTCAGTGAAGCTGGCACGCAGGTCGAGCTCGACTTGGGTGGCTACTCTGACATTCCGCTGCGAATCGAGCTGGAGAACGTCGCAGGCGGAGCTTCCGATGCGACCTTGAAGGTCGTTCAAGTCGATGCAAGACGCAGCCGCGTCGATGCGCGCCGGAGACGAGTTCCTCGGGACGTCTACATTGTCGCGGTCGAGAGCGCGCGCGCACGTGAGCTCCTAGTACGCAACGCGCAGGATCCGGATCTTCCGAATATTCGCCGCGTCTTTGCCGAGGGCTTGGTGTTTGAGCGGGCGTATGCGGCCGGACCCGCGGCAGTACCAAGCCACGCAGCGCTCCTCAGTGCGCTGCCACCGGCCTCGCAGCTGACACCACGCGGGACCTTTGTCGCGCCTTCGCACGAGCTGCTCTTTGAGGCCTATTCGCGTTCAGGTTTCTCGACTGTCGGTGTCACTGCCAACCTCGATGTCAACGAGGAGCGCGGGCTCTCGCAGGGTTTCTCGCAGCTGCACGCGATCGAGCGCGGACCAAGCCGCGGTAACGATGCGACCAAGATCATGTCGCGGCTCATCGAGCTGATGGACAAACACGACTCTCCGCGTGCCGGCTATGCCGTGCTTTCAGATCCTCAAGCCCCCTACGACCCCCCGCGCGAGTTTGGCGAGCTGCGGGGTCCGGAAGGGGCACCGACGCCGCACATGAGCCATATGTGGGTCGCCAAGGTCCAGCTCGGGACCTTGCCAACGGTCGATCGGGAGGGAGAACCGCTTCCCGACTACACCGAATGGATTCGGGGCCTCTACATGCTGGAGCTTGGGGAGGTAGATCGAGCGATCGGTGACTTGCTGGAACACCTTGAGCAGACCGGGACCTTGGACGACGTCATTGTCGTGCTGGTCGGGGTTCACGGCGAAGAGTTCCGCGAGCATGGATCGGCGGGGCATGGGCGGACGCTCTACGAAGAGAGCGTTCATGTTCCGCTTGTGATCCGTTCGCCGCCTCTCCTCGCGGCGGGACGCGTCTCGGTGCCGGTGGACCTGATGGATCTGGCGCCGACGCTCCTTGATCTCGAGGGGATTGATGCCCCGACGACCTGGCACGGCGAGAGCCTCATTCCTGTGATCGACGACCCGCAGCCGAGCCCGCGACTGGCGAGCGCGATGATGGGCGACCAGAGCCGAGCCGTGTGGAGCGGTCAGTTCAAGTTCGTGATGGGCAGTGGCTTGGGTGAGAGCACGCAGATGCTTTTTGATCTCGAAGCGGATCCGGAAGAGCAAGAGAACCATGCGCTGACGCAGGCTATCGCGCTTCGTGCATTGCGCACCGGCTTGACCTGGCAGCGCGCCTTTGAGTCGGAGTGGCACCGGGCGCGGTGGGGGACCGGGGTCAACCTGCGCGCCGCCTTCGCG
This sequence comes from uncultured Nannocystaceae bacterium, assembly GCA_964626165.1. Lineage (GTDB taxonomy): Bacteria > Myxococcota_A > Polyangia > Nannocystales > Nannocystaceae > CAZVEM01. The sequence goes on along the minus strand of CAZVEM010000017.1, from coordinate 24,943 downwards.
ATCGATCACGGGATTTAGCGCGCACAGGCCCTTATCAAGGCCACCCGCGCGCAATGTTGGGTTGGAGGAGTTTGCGGCCCTGGTAGGCGCGCTGCTTGCCGCGTAGTACAAGGGCCCCGAGATTCCGCCGATGAGTTCGAAATCCAGCGCACCCAACGCCACGCTCCAAGAGATCGCAGCCGCTCAGCAAAAGGGCGATGTCGCAGCCCTGACGGCGCTGGAAGGGCACGCGGACAAGGAAGTCCGTAAAGCGGCCCGCAAGGCGCTGCACGTGCTCAAGAGCAAGGGGGTCAAAGTCGAGCAAGCACCGCGCAAGGTGTGGTCGGCCGCGGAAGGTGACTCGCTGCGAGAGGCCGGCCCAAAGTGGATCGCCAATGTCGACACCAAGTCGAGCCCTGGCGTGACGCAACTCGTGCTCAGCGAGCTCGATGATGAAGACGGCGCCGTGCTGTTCCTCGCGACGCTCGATGGCAACGATCGGCTCGTCGATTTTGCGGCCTACAGCCAGAGCGATGGCCAGCGCACTCGAATGTTCCGCGACTGGAATCGCAATCAGTCCGGCCGACTGCCGCCGGCCGACTGGGTCAAGCAGCGATTGCTCTTCGCGCGGGAGAAGACCAGCGCCGCGGGGTACACCGCGCCGGGGAACTTCGATGAGCATTTGCGGCGCTTTGGCGCATTTCCATCTGAGCGCCCCAAGAGCTTCCTTCAGGGTCTTCTCCCTGGTTCCAACCAACCCGTGGAACTCACGCACGAAGCGACCTCGGCGGCAATTTCCGGAGCCGGCCTGCTGCTGTGGCCGCTCATGTTCAATATCGAGGCGGTCATGAAGGGCCTGGCGGAAGAGTCAGGCGACAAGTCCGAGAGTCCTGAGGACGCGGAGGCCGCTGCCAACGAGCGAAGCGCCGAAGAACATCGAGCGACGCTGCGCAAGGTCGCGGCGCAGGATCCGGCCGTCGACGCGGGGATGCGTGGTCCACTCCGCAACGCCCTGGAGGATGCAGCCCTCGGCGCTTGGATCGATGGCCGCTTCGACGACGCGCGCGTGCTGACTGCGATCGTCAGCGGCATTGATTCGACGCCTCCGGGCAGCTCACTCCTCGATCACGACTGGGCGACGCAGCTGCTCTCCATGCAGCTCGCGGCCTACGCGATGCGAAGTCTGCGAAACCGCGAGGGCATGGCCTGAGTCGTCGGTAGGCTCGCAGGGAACCTCGTGGCCGCAGTGGACTGGACGTCGGCTCGTCCGCGGTCCAGCATGCGCTATGTCGCAAGCTGTCCGTCGTTCCCGCTCGCTCAGCCTCGCCTCGCTCCCCTATCTGGTCGCGTCTTTGAGCCTCGCCCTGAGCGGGGCGACGGGCTGCACACCCACGGCGCCGGGTGGCAAGGCGGACGGTGCCAAGCCGGAGGGTAAGGACAAGGACGCGCCCCCTGCGAAGGACTCGGGCGGCGACGCCGTTGAGCAGAAATCCCAAGCGGAGCCGCAAGCTGGCGTCGAGCTCCACGAGTGGGGCCTGGTCGGGACCGCAATCGCAGATCCGCTTGCCCGGGTGCACCTCGCCGGTGGACCGCGCGCCCGCGCCGGCGCGGTGCCGATCCTGCACGACGTGTCGTCGATGGCGGTGGGGAAGCCCGTCATCTACGCGCATCTCAAAGGCGATGCACCGATCGCGATGTCGGTGACCGTCCGAGTGCCGAAGAGCGACATCTTGGAGATCTGGCCCGCCACCGCCCTCGACAAGTCCGAGAACGAGGTGGTGGCGCGCTGGAACGTGACGGTCACGAAGAACGAGAACTGCGTGCGCGCACCGTGGCCGACTGCGCAGGACCCCGCCTGCGGTACCGTCTCGGATCAGTACTGCGAGCTCGCCGAGATCGAATCGTATGCGACCGAGGATGGAGCCTGCATCGTGCAAGGGGATGCAGGCCACGACCTGCTCTTTTACCGAGCATCGTCGTCGAGCCAGCAGCTTGCCGTGATGGCGCAACGTGACGACAAGGGCGTCGTCACCGTCCGCGCGCGTGAGGGAAGCAAAGCGCCTGCCCAGATCCTGTGGGTACGGCGCACCGCGGAGTCGGTCACGGCGACGGTCCATCCATTGGGAGCACAGGGCGTTGTGCTCGATGCCGCCGCAACCCCTGCCGCAGGCGAGGCGGTCGCTGATCCGGCGGCCTGGCTCAGCGAGAAGTTGCTGGCAGGTGGGCTCACCGCTGACGAGAAGACCGCGTTCATGCGGGCGTGGGAGATGGCCCTGCTCGCACCCCTGACCACGCCCGCCGCTGGCCAAATGCCGCCGGTCGGGCTGGCGCCGAGTGCTGACGCGATCCTCTACTTGCTGGAGCCCGACGAGATCGAAGGCCTCGTCTCGCTTGAGTCTGAGCCCAAGGCGATGGCAACCAAACGCGTGTTTGTGGGGCACGTCGATCTAAGCCCGCCGGTGACGCGATAGTCCGAGGCCCCTGCCGAGTCGCGCGTGGCCGCGACGGACATGACTCAATCCCTCGGGCCGGGTTGCTATGCTCGTGAGATGGCCGATTCCCCGCGTCGTCGAGTGTCCGCAAGGTCGTTGTCCAACCGCGATGCGGCCGCGGTGACGCGCTCACTTCTCTTGATCGGGCCCCTGATCGTCGCGTCGCCAATCGGCTGCACCCCGGCGGCGCCTTCGGCCAGCCAGGAGGCAAAGGCAACCAGCACTCCGAATCAGCCGCCCGTCACCGAGGCCACCGCAAACACGGGCGGCGGTGCGACCAACGAAGCGACAGCCGACGCCGTGCCCGATTCGGTGGCCGTCGAGCTCCACGAGTGGGGCCTCATCGCCACGGCGATCGCGGACAGGCAGATACTGACCTTTGTCGGCGCGGGTCCGCACCACCCTCCGCCAGCCATCAAGCCAGCTCCCCAGGGCAATGGACAGGGGACAAGTCTCTCGGATCTTGGCGGTGGCGGTAAGTCGCCGATGGGCACCAAGAAGCCGGTCATCTATGCCCATCTTCAAGGCGAAGCCGCGCAGACATTCCGTGTCAGCGTGCGGACGCCGAGCTCCGCAATCGTCGAGCACTGGCCCCAGGGCGAACTGGTGGACGCGGACGGTCTTGGACAAGTCAGCTGGAATGTGACGGTCAAGCCTGCGGACCAATGCGTGCTCGCCGCCTGGCCCGCCGCCGACGATGCACGCTGTACGGGCACCGCGGACGGTTACTGCGAGCTACAGGAACTCTCGAGTTACGCCACGGCCGATGGATCGTGCATCGCCGTCGAGGGAGCCGACTACGATCATCTCTTTTATCGCGCGAGCTCAAGTGTGGGACGCAGCGCGCTGACGACCGTGCGCGACGAGAAGGGCTTTGTCGTCGTACGCGCGCGTGAGGGCGCCGCAGCACCCACGAGCTTCCTCCACATTCGCCGCCTCGGGCGCGCCGTCGAGGTCACGAAGTATCCGATGACCGGTGACGCCATCCTGATTCCCTCCACGGGCAGTGCCCCGCAGGGCGAGGCCGTCGCAGATGCCGGCGCGTGGCTGAAGGAGGCGCTCGACGGAGGCGGACTGACGCCCGACGAGCGCGATGCCTTCGTTCGGGCATGGCAGCACGATCTTTTCGATCCAATCACGGACCGTGCGGCATCGACCTCGGCAAAGTCCGGCAGTGTGGCCACGGGACCGGCACCGACGCGAGAGGCCATCCTGTATGTGATGAGCGAGGCAGAGCTCGACGCGATCACCAAGCTCGAGATCACGCCCAAGCCTCAGGCGCTCAAGCGCGTCTTTCTGGGCTACGTCGACCTCGTGTCGCCACCGAAGAAGAAGTGACGATGTCGCGGTGGCACCGTGCGATTGCGTCGTTTGCCTTTCTGACACGCAGACCGTTGCCGTAGTCTGAGGCAGGGAGCACACGGGCGATACTCCAGTCATCGCAAGCGAATTGTCGGCGCGCCTGGCAATAGTCGCGAAGCGGTTGCGGTTGGGGTCCGGCATGCCACAGTTCGAATGCCGCTCGATGGGCGAGCGGTTGGGAGGTCGAGCATCAGTGGTACGGAGCAACGGATGTTTGAACCGAGTGAGCGACGGTGGACCGAGTTGTCAATGCAGGACTGGGAGCTGGCATGGGCCGGCTTTGGCGGCATCGTGCTCGGGCTTGCCCTTGCGCCCGGCTTCTTCTTTCTCTTGCTCAAGGTCCGCGATCCAAACAGATGTGCAGAGATCGTGTTCACGATCGTGCTCGTCGTCATGTTTGCGCTGACCCTGACGGTCGTGCACCGCTGGTGGCGTACGTTGGGCGGCCGCACACAAGCGCGTTGCGGGACGACCTGTGCGAGCGTCGTCCTCGCATTCGCATGGATGCTCAGCGCCGTTGAATGCCGCGCCCGATATACCTGCGGCTGCGGCGCCCTCTTTGTCGAAGCCGAGATTGTCATCCTCGAGGCAGTCGTCGACCTGTATACGGTCAGGCACCACGGCCAACGACCAGGATCCATACGTGACCTTGTTCGCGATGGCCTTGTCAAGCGCATCCATCGAGATCCGTGGGGCCAGCCCTACCGTCTGGAGTATCTCCAACACGACGAGATTCACATTTGCTCCGCCGGAGGTGACCGGCTGTTCGACACCCGCGACGACGTCTGCAGCAAGCATCCATTCGACGCCTCTCCACGCGCAGTCCGCCTCTCAAGAGTTCGAACGGTGAGATCGGACGGCGCATCCACTCAACCCGTCGCGAGAGTGGTTCCAGTGTTGCAATGGAGTGCGAGGTCAGATAGGCCCGGATGAGAGATCGGCCAGCCAGCGGGCCATGGCATGCACCCGTCGTGGCGGTCGGCGGTCGTGGGGGTGAAGCAGGCACGCGGGCATCGGTGGATATCGATCGCGAGCAAGCACCTTCACGATCGCTCCGCTCTTGAACGCCTCGCGGATTTCAATCTCCGGGATCTGCACAATCCTCCGCCCCGCCAGACACGGGGACGCTGCGAACTGGTGGCGTTGCGAAGAACTGCACGGAATCGCGCCTGCAAGCGCCGATTGATCGCTGCGCGTCGCGGGTGGTGTGGCCCGCCGTGATGCCGCCAACTGAGCCATTGTGCTAACATCGGGCGATGGAGCGACGGGGAAGCGTAGCAATCTTGGTCGTGGCGCTGGCCACCGCGCAGTTTGCCTGCGTTCGGCTGAACTACCCCGATATCCCCGATGTCGAGCTCTGCGAGGACGCGCTCGTTGGCGGTGGTTCCATCTCAGTTGTCGGATCCGGAGGTTTTGCCGTCGACAGCGCTGACGTCACGGCCTATCTGGGCGAGCAGAGTGGAAATGCCTGCGTGTCGGTCCTAAGCATTTCGCTCTATCACGGTGGCATCTATTCGGGTTGCTCTGTCGACATATCTCTGTCGTCACAGACGGACAGCCAAGGGAGATTCTTGATTGGGGATGTGGAGATCTACCTGGACTCGGAGTGTGGAGACTGGGCGTCTTCCTTCGGTGGCAGCTATCGGAGCGCCAGCGGAGCGATGATCGGCACCGTCGAACCCGCCGACGTGCGCGAGCTCGACTATGATACTTGCTACACGGGCACCACGACCATCACGCTCAACCAGGTTGTGTTGACAAACTACCTGGACGAGAGCGTGACCATCGCTCCCACCACGCTCACGGTCGACGGTGAAACGTACGGCCTCACAGATGCCGGACCCTGTCCGTAGCCGGCCGTCCGTCCCGACTCGGGCCCGGTTCGCGCTGGTGTCCCGTCCAAGTGTGTCTGGCCGCCAGTCGTGCCGCCCTGTCCCGCCGGAGTGAAGCGGTGGCGCGATGAACCGACACGCGGCGCGTCAGCGAGGCCTCTGATCCTCGGGCCGCACCAGCTCGTCACTGCGTACCCTGCCGTCGACCAGATCGATGATTCGATCGCAACCAGCGGCGATACGCGGATCGTGTGTGACCACCAATACGGTTGTGCCCAACTCGCGATTGAACTGCCGCATCAAGCGGAAGACCTCGTCGGAAGAGGCGGTATCCAGGTTTCCGGTCGGCTCGTCCGCAAGCACAAGGGCAGGGCGGTGCACCAGAGCGCGTGCAATGGCGACGCGTTGCTGCTGTCCACCCGACAGGTTCGCAGCGCCGTGGTTGAGTCGATCGCCAAGACCTACCGAGCGAAGGATTTTCTCTGCGGCTGCCCGGTCTTCTCGGGTCGAGTAGCCGCGGTTGCCCCATGCGGGAAGCAAGACGTTCTCCATCGCCGTGAATGCGGGTAGGAGGTGATGAAACTGAAAGACAAAGCCCAGGTCGCGAGCGCGAAGGGCGGTCAGCTGCGCGTCGTTGAGGTGCGTCGCATCGGTTCCATTGAGCACGACCCTCCCTGCGGTGGGTCGATCGAGCAGTCCGATGATGTTGAGCAGCGTGCTCTTGCCTGAGCCAGAGGGCCCAATCAGCGCGGTGAGCTCGCCACGATCAAGGCGGAGGCTCACGCCATTGAGCGCCCGTGTGCGGGCGGCGTCGCCAAACTCCTTGACGACGTCTTCCACGAGTAGGACGGGCGCGTCAGCCATTGCGGATCGCCGTCGCAGGATCGAGTTTGGCAGCGCGACGCGCTGGAATCACCGCCGATAAGAGTCCGACGGCAGTGGCGACGCCAATCGCGAACGCGAACAGCGGTGGTCCCAGCTCGAATTGGATCTTTGGCACTCCGGACGGGTCGCGAAACAGACCCTCGAAGAGCACCGAGAACAACGCTCCGAGTCCCGAGCCAAGGATCGCGCCCAGGACGCCCAACACGCCCCCTTGGATAAGGAAGACGAAGAGGATGCGGCGGGATGGCGTTCCAACTGCGCGGAGGATGCCGATTTCCCGCGATTTTTGGGCGACCGCGACGATCAGCACGCTCGCAATGCCCAGCGCAACCGCGAGTATCACGAAGAACTGGATGAGACTCTTGCTGCTCGACTGGGCCGATAGACCTGTGAGCAACTCCTCATTGACGATCATCCAGCTATCGGCCTGCAGTCCGGTCGAGCCCTGAACTGCTTGCGCGACGCGCTGCGCCGCAAAGACATCCGCGACCTTGATTTCGATGGTCGTGACTCCACCCGGGAGCGCGTACAGAGCTTGCGCGTGACGCAGCGAGGTCAAGAGCCAGGTCTGATCCGCGGCCAGATTTCCCAGCGAGAAGATTCCTCGCACGGTGACCACATCGTCGACGCCCTCCGTCGTAGAGATCCTGAGCTTATCTCCGACCTCCACTCCAAGGTCCGACGCCAGCTTTGCGCCGATCACGACACCACCGCCCTCGATTTCAAGGCGTCCCGCGACGAGACGCTTGCGCAGGTCGATGATCTGGATGAAGCGCTCAAGGTCGACGCCGCGGACGACAACAGGGCTCTTTGCGTCGGCGCGGACGGCAAAGCCCGCGCCCGTGATCGTCGGCGATACGGCCGTGACGCCCGGGGTGCCCTCTGCGATTGCGACCGCGCTCGGCCATTGGTCGATGGATCGAAGGCGCTGCGGGCTCTCTTGCACCGATCGTGCGATGGCGAGGCGTTCGCTGGCCTGGGCGAGCGGTCTCACGGCTTCTCGCGGGCTACGGAGCGTGATGTGCGGCTGGGAGCCCAGCGTCTTGTCGATCAGCGAGGTCTGCAGACCGCTGATGAGGGCAGAGAGAAAGACGATCACGCTCACACCGACCGCGACCGCCGCGAGAATCAGCGCCGATTGGCCCTTGGCGGCCCGCATGTATCGCAGCGCGACGAACCACTCGAATGGCATCAGCCCTGCACCGTCCTTACGCGCTCGCCCTCGACCGGTGAGTTCGTGCCGGCGTCGATGACTTCGTCGTTCTCGTTGAGGCCGCTCACGATCTCAACGGATCCCTCACCGCGGATACCCAAGGTGACCTCGCGCCGTACGGCGCGGCCGTCCTCGACGACGAGGACCCAGGGCGAGCTCGACGACATGCCGTGGACAACACGGGTGGGGACCGTGAGCACCGCAGACTTTGCTGCGACGAGCAGGTCGATCGAGACCGTCATGTCGGGTCGGAGATCCTCCGGCGGCGCCTCGACCTCGAGTCGCACTTCGACGCTCCCACGCTGCGGATCGATCGAGGGCGCGATGTAGCTAACGCGTGCGTCGAAGACCTGCTGGGGGTAGGCGTCCGCAGATGCGCGCGCCGCCTGGCCGACATGCAGGTAGGCAAGGTTGCGTTCGTCTGCCTGGAAGCCGAGCTCGGTGTTGCCATCGGCCGCAAGCACAAGCAAGGTCCGGGCCGGCTGCACCACATCTCCGGGTTCAACGGAGCGCGACAGGACCGTTCCATCCTGAAACGCGATGATGCGAGTCTGCTCGAGTCGAACTTTTGCGCCCTCAAGCTGTGCTTGCGCCTGCATCAGAGCGGTCAACGCCACGCGAGAGTCCGCCCCCATCGGTTGGGAGGCAATTTGCTGTGCCGCTGTGGCAGCTCGCTGCGCGCGGGCGATGCTCACGGCGCGGCGAGCATTCTCCAGATCGCTTGTCGGCAGGCTGCCGCCCTCGACCAGGCTCTTGGTGCGCTCGAGCTCCACTTCGGCACGTTCGAGGTTGGTCTGCGCCTCACCGAGTGCCTCGGTGGCCACGATCGCGCCGACCTTGCGCAACTGCGTCACCCTCGCGCTCGCTTGCTTCACGCCTGCCTCGGCCTGCAGGACCGCGGCGCTCTCTTCGGCGTCGTCGATCTGCACGAGCAAATCGCCCGCCTTGACATGCTCGCCCTCGACCGCCGTCACCAGCACAACGAGTCCCGGCACTTGCGCGGCGATCTGGACACGAGTGGGCACGCGGACCCGGCCACTCGCGACGAGGTGATGCTCAAGGTCTTTGCGCTCCACTCGCGCGACTTTGACCGCGGGAGGTTGCAGGGCATAGAACGCCGCAACTGCCCCTACGAGGGCGAGCACGAGCACGATCCAGAGCTCGGGTCGTCTGAGAAGCTTCACCACCTGGCCTCTCTCTAGCCCGACTTGTCACGGCCAACCACGTACGGACCGATCAAACGCAGTTCCGCGTCCGTGAGGACGAGCGTATGTGCGTTCCCCCCACGCCGCGTCACATCACGTCACGGTGCAGTCCGCTCGGCTTGACGAGGGGCGGCCGCTCGCGCCCGGCGTGGGAACCTGCGGTGTCCGCTCGGAAAAGGGCGTCACTGGAGTGGATAGGGTGTCCACACGAAGTCGAGGCCATCGCTGTGGCAGCCGGTACAGAGAGAGGCGCCTTGGCTCGCCGCGTAGGTCTGGCCATCGTAGATCTCGTACCACCACCAGTCGGCGCCCGACTCGCCATCCTGCGTCTTGATCGCGATCGCGTAGCCGCGCAGCTCAGAACCTGCGCCGTAGAGCTCTTTCACCGCGGCGGATCCGGACGGGTGCACGCCCATCGAGGCTGCAAGGGACGCATCGAGTGCTGGGTTGATGAAGGTCCTGACCTGATCAAAATGTGGACCTGCAGAGTCGTGGGGCCCTGACTCGGCAGGCCAATCAAGGTACGTGCCCTCTTCGAGCCAGCCGCCCATTGCGTCGGCATCGGCCGGCGGCGGATCGCCGCCGCCGCCGCCGTCGTCGTTCGCCCCCATCGTCGTGCCCTCGGAGGTCGGAGCATCGGATGCACCCCCGTCCATGCTCTCACCGCTGGCGTCGTCGATGCCGCATGCTGAGAGGAGGAGAATCAAGGGGAGGGACCAAAGGCCAGCGCTATCTCTCATCGGCGGCGCAACGACACAATCGCGCGGTGGGTTACATCGCCGATCGCGACTTCGCGAATCGGGCGCGGACGAACTCTCGAATTCGGCCCCTCTGCCGCCCCGACCGCGGGATCGAAGTCTTCGAGGCCCCCGCGGTGATGCCTGTCCTTGGACCGTGCCGGCGCTGGATGCGTCCCTGAACCTTCGTAGTTGCGCTGGCTTGGCGGCGCGCGCGTGAATCTTTTGCTCGGGCTGTCACAGCGGGGAGCGAGCGCTCGTCAGGTGGGCATGACTCACATCGCGAGACGATCGACACGAGGCGGAGGACTCTTTGTTCGACTGGTGTACTGGATGGCGCGGCGGCGCCTCGGACGGGTGCCAGCACCGGTGGCCATCACCGCGCACCACGGAGGCGTGCTCAAGGGGTTGGTGGCGTTTGGGCTGGCGATGGAGCGCTCTCGTCGGGTGCCGGCCGCACTCAAAACGCTGGTATGCATCAAGGCTGCCGCGCTCGTGGGCTGTCGCTTCTGCATCGATATCGGTAGTAGCGAAGCGCTGCGACATGGAGTGAGCGAGGCGAAGCTGCTGGCGCTAGTATCGTACGAGGATAGCCCTTTGTTTAGCGAGCAGGAACGCATGGCGCTGCGTCTCACCGAGCAACTCACTGCGACGCCGGCAACGCCTGACCCGGCACTGGTCAGGGCGCTTGAGGCGAGCCTGGGAACTGCGGCGCTGGTCGAACTCACGGCGATGATCGCGTGGGAGAACTACCGAGCGCGCTTTAACCATGCCGTCGGCGCGGAGGAAGAGGGATACTCTGACAAGCGCGTATGTGTGTTTCCGCCGCGGCATAGCGCATCCACGACGCCCGAGTTCAGCCACGAGGCGGCCGCGCGCATGATGGAAGGAGCGACGCACGGTGCACGATAGCGACGCGACCCAGGAGTTTGAGGCGCAGCGCTCGATGTGCTTCGCGCTTGCGTATCGGATGACGGGGAGTCGCACCGAGGCGGAGGACATCGTGCAGGAGGCCTGGTTGCGTTGGCGCAAGGCAACGCATCCCTCGGTCGCGGATGCGCAGCGACCGCGTTCCGCAGGCGCCTGGCTACACACCACGGTCACGCGGCTGTGCCTCGATCATCTCAAGTCGGCGAGGGTGCAGCGAGAGCAGTATGTCGGGCCCTGGCTGCCCGAGCCGGTCGCGACCGAGGGCAGCGACGCGGTCGACCCCGAGAGCATCTCGATCGCGTTCTTGCTGTTGCTGGAGCGCCTCTCGCCTGCGGAGCGTGCGGCATACCTGCTCCACAAAGTGTTTGATGTCGACTACCCGCAGGTCGCCACGGCGCTGGAGAAGTCCGAGGCCGCGGTGCGACAGCTCTGTCACCGTGCACAAGAGCATCTCAACGCCGGTAAGCCGCGCTTTGCCCCTTCCTCAGATGCTCATTCGCGACTGCTGACCGGCTTTCTGGGGGCGATTTATTCGGGCGATTTGAGCAAGGTCGAAGCACTGCTTGCCGAGGACGCCAAGTGCATCTCTGACGGCGGCGGCAAAGTTCGGGCAGCTCGCAACGTTGTGCTCGGTCGCCGCAACGTCGCCAAGCTCTTCCTCGGACTGGCGAAGAAGAACGCAGGGCTTGCGCTACGGCCCGAGCTGCGCGAACTCAACGGCTGGCCGGCAATTGTCGTGTGGCAAAACGACAAAGTCGCGTCCGCGCTGATGATCGAGTGCGACGGCGCAGAGATCATCACGCTCCACGTCCTCACCGAGCCCGACAAACTGGCGGGCCTGGCCGCGCGCCCGCTGCCGAAGGTGCGCGACGAGGTGCCCGGCACAAACACCTGATCTCGGAACAGCGCGCGGAGCGGTCGAGTCTTCGTCCAGTCCCGACGAAGACTCCCCACGCACAGCCGCTACGCACCATTGCGGGCAATCGCCCGCAGTTCGGCGTAATCATCACTGACGATCCACGCGATCAGCTGCTGCGCCGCTCGGCTGCGAGCCGTGCGCTGCTTGAGGCTGCCCCCCATCACGCCATCCAGCGCGCTGGCAGCCGCGAGCACGCCCGAGACGTCGGCCGTCATCACGACGGCGAGGCGCAGATCGGTGTCGAGCGTCGCCATGCCGCACTGGCCGGGGACGAGGTCGAGTCCTGAGAGCGCCGCACAGGCCCGCTCGACGGTCTTGCGATTGCGGCGCGGCAGCAGCTTGTTAAGCCCCGTCACGACCTCACGCAGGCGGCGCTGATCGGGATCCGCGGTAATTGCATTAAAGACGCCGACGGTCTCGAAACAGCCCGCGATCAGCAGATCAAGCTCAAGCGGGTGCAGACCACGGGCGACCGGTGCGAGAAGTGCGGCGCGTGCGAGCGTGAGGCTCGCCAGACCTCGATGGGTCGCAAGGTCCCCCTGCTGCCAGAGCGTCGAGGAGATACGCAGAACCGGCGGGCGGCCCGGCATCCAAACCGCGGTGTTGCTTGAACCCACCGCCGCAAAGGTCGGCGGATCGAAGCCGGCGGCCCGCGCCCATCCGCCAAGCAGGCCCGCGAATGCGTTGGGATCCGCAGTCGGAGGGATGTGGACGAGATCGGCCTCCGAGAGGGCCGGAAACTCGCTCTCCATGCGAGGCACGATCGGATCGACGCTCTGCAGCAGCTCGTGCAGCTCGCGGGTCTCCGCGGCCACCAGCACACGCGCACGCAGCTCGGAACTCTCAAGTATCCGCCGTAGACCCTTGGGGTCGCAGGAGCGGAGATGATCGTCGGGCGGCGGCGTCGAGGTCGGGTCGAGGGCGTAGGCTGCCAAGTCGGCCGCCTCCGCCAGACCCGGCTTGGCGTGCCTGGCCAGCATGCCGTAGCCACGAAGGTCACGGATCGAGACTGCGCCGCGGCTGAGGTTTGCCTGCAACGCCGCGCGAATCGGCGGCAAGTAGGTCACGAGCCGATCGATGCGGCCTGCTTGCTCGAACATCACAGTGAGGAGGCGGATCGTCTCGCGGTGTCCGGGGTTGAGTTCGGCGGCGCGCTCGATCGCCCGAAGCGCCGCATCTTGATGCGCACCGGAGCTGGCGAGGAGGCGTGCCTGTCGCAACAGCAGCTCGTGCTGTTTGGTGCGATCGCGTTCGCGTGCGATCAGTCGGTCGAGGAGTTGTGCCGCGTCGACGCGCTGCTTGTTGCGTTCAAGGAGGTCCGCCATGAGGGCGAGCGCACGGCCGTCCTCGGGGCGAGCGCGCAGCACGATGCGCGCGTGCTCGAGGGCGCGAGGCAGCGTTGCGGGTGTGCGGCCTAGGAATCGCGCGACGCCGATGCGGAGATCGACGGCGCCCGCATCTCCCGGATCGTAGTTCTGCAGCAGCTGCTCGGTGAGTTCTGCTGCTTCGGCATCGCGACCCTGCTGGCGGTACGTCGAGATCAAGGCGCGCAAGGCTCGGCCTCCCGTAGGTCGAGCACGGAGCGCCTCGCGGTAGTACTCGATAGCCTGCTCTGCCCGCGGCGCGTTTTCGCCAAGCAAGAGCGCGAGTTCGTAACGCAACTCGGGGGCGGTCACGCGTGGGAACGCGGTCGCGAGGAGCGTCAACGCGGGAGTGGGGTCGCCGAGTTGCCCGGTGAGCGCCCGGGCCAGTCCCAACGCGTCTTGGTGCTCCGGATCGCGAGCGAGGATCTCGCCGAGGATCTGGATCGCACGCAGGCCGTGCTCTTTGCCCTGGCCCGAGCCGCTGCGCACAGCCTCATCCCGCGCCTCCGCCATCAAGTTGTGCAGCGACGCCATCGCGGGCTTGGCTTTGGCACGAGTGCCGGTCGCCTCGCGGGCCGCGGCGCTGCGGCGGGCACCGAGGTCGGCCGGCAGCAGGCCTGGCATTGCTTGGAGCGCTGCCTGGTAGGCACGCTTGGCGGCACCAAGCGCACCGCCGTGTTCGAGTAGCTCTGCGCTCTCTTGATAGAAGACCGCGCGCTCGGCATCGGACTGCGCGCGCACGGCTCGCGCCGCCACGGCATCTGTAATAGGAATCGTCAAGTCTGGATCACCCAGCAGACGCTCGAGGTGGCGCACCGCATAGGGATTGCCTGGCTCATCCCTCAGGGCATCGAGTACCGAACTTACGGCCAAGGCGCGGTCTTCTTCGCGTTTGGACTGTGCGAGTAGCTCGACGGCCTCGACCAAGAGGGTCGCGCGCAAGTGCGAGTCTTGGCTGGCACGTGCGCTGGCAAGATAAACCGCTGGCAATGAGCTGTGATCGTTGGCGCGGCGCAAGAGCGCCTCGTACTCGCGGCGCAGCGCTTCATCTTGCGGGGCGAGCTGCGATGCCTCCGCGTAGACATGCTTGGCCTGATCGTACGAGCCCATCGCCCCGTACACGCGGGCGAGCGCGGTCAGGATCGGACCTCGCATCTCACCTTGCACCGCTTCCAGCCGGCTGCGTAGCAGCAGCTCAAGATTGGGTAAGTCGATGCGCTGCGACAGCAGCCGGCGGCAGCGCTCGAACGCGAGCTCATGCGTCGGATCTGCGACCAAGGCGGCACGGTGATGCTGCAGCGCGGCGTCAAGCAGTTCGTAGCTTTCTTGCTCGCTGCCGCGTGCGATCGCTTCCGCCAGGAGTCCCAAGCGATAGGCGTGGTCGGATCCTGCCACCGCACCGTAGGGCGGTTCTTGGGCACGAAGGAGATCGTAGGCCTCGCGCAGCCGACCGTTGGAGGTGTAGAGCATCAGCAGCATCTCGCGCGCCGACACGAGATCCGGATCGGCCCGATACGCCCGCTCGAGGTAGCCGATCGCACGCTCCGAGTCGCCAAGCTCTTCGACGCAGACGCGAGCGGCTTTGAGCGCAAGTGTGGCCGGGGCAGAGATGGGATCGACGCTTGGCTCGTAGAGCGCCAAAAGAGCTTCCAGGTCACCGTTGTCGCGATAGATACGAGCGAGCGCCTGCAGGGCGGGAACGTAGCCAGGCGAAAGCGCCAGGGCCTGCTCGTAGGCCTCGCGCGCCGGGACGCGCTGGCGGAGGTGGAGCTCAAGCACCTCACCCAGTTCGACCAGGACCGACGTGCGGCCGCGCTCGTCTTCAAGGCGATCGATGATGCGACGCAGCGTGGTGACGAGCACAGTCATGCGCCCCTGCTTGCGGCAGAGCGCCGCGAGCCGGAAGAGCGCGAGTAGATCCGATCCATCGAGGTTCGAGGTCTCTTCGAGGATCGCGATCGCGAGCTCCAGATCGCCCAGTTCGTTCTCTGCGATTTCCGCGGCTCGACGTAGCGCAACGACGCGCTCGGTATGGTCGTCGGCCTCACGGCCCTGCTTTTGCAGCACCACGCAGGCCGACTCCCATCGTCGCATTCGCTCGTAGACGCGCCCGAGTGCGCGCAGACACGCGAGGTCGTCCGGGTCCTCGGCAACGGCCAGCTCAAAGACTTCGGCTGCACGCGGGAGGTCCTTGCGGAGCTGCTCGTGGGCTTGGCCGAGACGAAGCAGGATCGCGGCGCGCCCGCGGCCTCCAGCTTGAACCTGCGCCCACTCCTGCAGGTGGACGAGCAAGCCATTGACGTCGTTTCGCAGCTCAAGCAGGTCGGCGAGTGCGCTGCGTGCCCAACGATGCTCAGGAAGATGGACGATACAAAAACGAAGATCGGCCTCAAGCGCGCGGATCAGCTCCAGGCGATCTTCGCTAATTTTGGGTAGGCCGGTCTGTGAGTCGGAGGGGTCGGGGGAAGCACGACGTTGCTCGCTGAGTCGACTCAGGCGCAGGCGGGCGAGTTGTTCACGGACAAGCGCCTGCTCGCGCGGTGCGTCGAGGCAGCCGACGAGCCGCTCAAGCAGTCCGACGTCGCGTGCGGCGTCGATGGGGCCGCGCTGCGCGATTCGTTGCTCGACAAAGAGGGCGACCTCCGAGAGTGGGGCGAGCATCTCGCCCGCGTTGACGTGTCCCTCAACGGCATCCGCGAGGTCACGGACGAGGGGCTCGACTGGCTCACCAGCTTCGGACAACGTGATGAACGCGAGGTGCAAAGCGGTGGCGCGTGAAACCGGATCTTGCGCGATATTGGCGAGCCGTCGGTACAGTGCGCCCAGGTAGATCGGATCATCGTCGAGGGCGACCACACGGATGAGGCGGCGCAACGCGGTTTCTTCGTTGGGCTGAGACGCGAGCGCCTGCTCAAGGAGTTCGCGTCGCTTGGCGACTTCACGGGTCTGCTCTGCGAGCTCAAGCAGGGTTGCACAGCGCATCGCGCCGTCCGAAAGGGTGCTTAGCTTTTGCTCAAGGTAGCGGATCGCGTCGCTTCGTTCTCCAAGCAGGATCGCAGCATCGATCGCGAGCGAGAGCGCTTCAGAGTGATCGGGAACAAGCTGGAGCGCGGACTTATAGGCCGTGAGCGCGCGGTCGCGTTTTCCGACTTGCTCTTCGCACAGGAGCCCAAACTCTACCCAAGCGGCGGCTCGCTCGGCAGCATCGAGCGTGCCTGAGGTTGCCGTGCGCTCAAGGTCCTGTAGCTGCGTCGCGAGGCTTTCGTTGCCCTCATGGCGCGGCGAGAGCAGAACCGCGCTCAGGCCACTCTGGCTGTTGCGCATCAGCAGTCGCCCGTCTTCTTGTCGGCCGAGACGATCAACCAGAATGCGACCCGCCTCGCACATCAGTGCCGCGCGCATGACGGGGTCCTGTGCCGCGCGGGACTCCTCGGCCATCTCGGTGGCCAGTGCCTCCCACGCATCGGCATTGGACGAGGGGACGGAGGTCGATGCGGACAGCGAGGTCAGCGTGCTCGCGACGCTAAATACCAGCGAGGGCCGATCGACGAGCCCGGGAGCTCCATCGAGACCACCGCCGATCTCTTGCGCGAGGAACTCAAGATCGATCGGCCCCGAGAGCTCCTCGTCGAGCAGCGCGAGCGGCTCCATCGCGTTGCTCGGTTCCCGCGTACTCATGCGCTCTCCTCCTCGATGTCCTCACTGAGGAGCTCGATCTCGGAGGGGTAACCCACGGCCCGACGCACAGTGAGGTGAGCGTCCGAAACCAGGAAGCCGAGGAGCGAGGTCGCTCGATCGGAGCACAGACCGTCGTCTTCGCGGACCAGCATTTGCAATGTGGCGCGGGGATCGGCGGCGCACAGCACTGCGGCACGGTCCTCTGCGTACTGCATGCTCATGCGGAGCGTCGGGACGTCGAAGGTCTCAAGCGACGCATGAAATGCGGTCGCCGGTCCAACCAGGCCGGCGTCGTTGCGCAAGAGCGGCAGCACGCGCTGCGCGTAATCCTGGTCGACGCCGGCATGACGCAGCGGCTCAAGCCCGGCGGCTTGGCAGGCGGCGCTCAAGAGGCCGAGGAGCTGGCCATCGTCGAGCTGATTGCAGACGAAATCGCCACCAAATGCGAGGCGGAAGAGCGACCGTCCGAGCTGATCGCGAATGACGGGTGCGAAGGGCATCGACGCTGCTCGTTTGCCAACGATGATCATGGTCTGGTCGCCGACGATGCCGTCGATGCCCTCACTTTCGGGATCGATGTGCACAGACGGTGCAACCACGCCGAGCACGGACGAGAGCGCTTCAACGACGAGGAGCGTGGGCGATCCGCTTGGTACGCTCTTGGACACCGCGACATCGACGCGGGGGGGGGGGCGCGGTGGGGACCCAACTGAGGTGGAAGGTCACTGCGTGCAGCAGGTCCAATGCAGCAGAGCAGGGGAGATCACCGACCAGGACGTCGTAGGCGCGCAGATCCTTGCCACGCGGGATCGGCCACGGATCGGCGATCAGACGGTCGCAGCGCAGCTCTTCGGGAACGAGCGCGGGATCCAGGGTCTCGAGGGCAGCGGTCGTGAGAAACACGCCGTCGCTCTCGCCGAGTCGATCGAACAACCGTCGCAGGCCGAGCAGGACCGTCGCATCAAACGGGGAGTCGTCCGCCTCCGAACTGTCCGAGGTGCCGTGGCTCTGCAGCGCCAGACCATGGACACGCAGGCCGTGGGCGCGCAGCCAGGAGCGGTGGTGCGCGATGCTGGCCAACAGCACTGCATCGCGCTCGTCTCGTCGATCGAGCTTGGTGAGTACGCGGGCGTACTCGATCGCAACATCGAGATCGAGCGGCCGCAGCACCAAGAGCTCTTGCATGAGCTCGATCGCGCGCTCGGGCTCGCCCAGGGGGCCGCGATAGAGATCGGCCAGCACACGGAGGCTACGAACACGGAGCTCTCCGTCGCCAAGCGCCACGAGTTGCTGCAGGATCTTGACGCGGTGCTCTCGCTCGCCGATGCGCTGAGCGATCCGCTCCGCGGCCAGGAGAGACTCTGCGGGGTGATAGCCGCCCGATGCTGCCGCGAGGTAGTGCGTGATGGCGCGCTCGGGCGCCGTGGCACGCTCGGCCGCGTCGCCGGCGAAGAAGTGCAGTGCAGCGCTGCGTTCGGGCGAAGGTTCGCGGGACAGCGCGAGGTCCAGCTCGCGCTCCACGAGGTCCCAACGATCCATACGCGCATACAACTGCGCGAGATCAGCATGAAGGCCAGGATCATTGGGCATCCGATCCAGCGCCGGCTGGATCAGTGCGGCAGCCTCTTCGGGCCCAACCGCGTCGCTGCAGATGCGCGCAAGGGCCCGGATCTCGCGCGGGTCTACTTCACGCCGTCGCAGCAGCCGAGCGATCCGCTTGGAGATCACAGGATGCAGGGGCGGCGCACCGGTGTAGCCGTGTCCCGACGCGGTCTTGAACAGACCGCGCGCGGAGAGATCGTGATCAGGGTCGATCTCAAGCGCCGCACAAAACGCCGCCCAGGCTCCAGGATTTGGCTCGCGCTTGGGGATGAGTCGCAGCGAGATACTTCCGATCCGGCAGAGTACTTGGACCCGATGTTGCGGGACCCTGAGCTGATCGTGGAGCGTCTTGAGCGTCGCGATTGCGAGCTGAAGGTTCTCGGGCCCACCCAGCCGTTCAGAGACACGCGCCTTGGCATGCAGCGCAGGCAAGTAGAGCGGCACGTGGCCGAGCGCCTCGTCGATCAGCTCGCGCGCAGCGTTAAGGTCACCGCGGCGCTCGTAGGCCTCTGCGGCGACCTGGGTCAGAGCGGCGCGATCGACCAGCCCCAACTTCGCGAGCTCGGCCTCGCTGGCGCCGAGCTCCCGGCTGGAGAAGATTGCTGCCTTCCGTGCCTTAATGCGAAGTCGTCCGCGGCGGGCTAGCGCATGGCCGGGCTGAGCATCCAGCACCGCCGCATAGGATGCGTCGGCGCGATCGAGATTGCCCGCGATTTCCTCCGCCCGCGCGACCTGAAAGCGAGTCGCAAGCGCGAGCGGATGGTCCGATGCAAGGTTCTGGCACAGCTGCGGGAGCGCGGCGGCCAGCGCACCGGCTTCGCGACTCGGGCGACCGGCGGCTCTTGCGGCCCGAGCCAGACGAAGCTGAGTCATGAAATCATCGGGGCGCGCTTCGGCGACGGCCCCCAGGTACTGCACTGCCACGACCGCACGGGGCGTGAGCTCTGCCAGCTGCAGCGCGAGTGCCCGCCGATCGTCGGCACCACGCTCCGCGGAGAGACCACCCTCTGCGTAGCCCTGAAGCTCGGCCGAGCGGCCGAGTCGCTCGTAGAGGCGGAGGAGAAAGGCCCGCGCGACCCCAAGCTGCGGCCACAGCTCAAGCGCCCGCACCAGGTCCTTGACCGCGCCTTCGTGATCATTGAGTCTCCGAGCGCGGAGCGTCGCGATGCGATGCAACAAGAGCGCGCGCGTGCGCGGCCCGGTCACCGAACTGACGTGCTGCTCGAGGAGCTCGATGAGGACGTTCCATCGTCCCAGTTCGAAGGCCAGCGCCTCCGCAGCGTGAAGCGCCGGCAAATGCCGCGGCCAGCGCTCAAGGAGCGAACGCAGCTCCGCGAAGGCTTCCTCCCTCCGATCGAGTCGGTTGTGGAGCAGCGCGGCAATCTCGAGGCGCAGCGCAGCCTGCCGCTCGCGATCGTTGGCGTAGAGGAGCTGCTTCCGCAAGAGGGCGAGCAAGGGCTCGGCTTCGTCCGCGACGCGCAGCACTTGCTCAAGGGAGGCGAGCGCGGGTTGGTAGTCGTCGACGGCTTCGACCGCCGCTTCGAACGAGGCTCGCGCCTTGGCAGCATCACCTTGTTCCTCCGCGAGTTCGCCGATGCGATGCAACAGGCGAGCCTTTCGCATCGGGCTGTCGGTCAATTTGCATTCTTGCTCCGTGACTTTGAGCAGCTCGCGCTTGCGTCCGGCCTTGGCAAGAAGCCGCGCGAGGAGCTGCAAGGAGGGCACGTGCGACGGCGCGTCCGAGAGCAGCGCGACCAGCAGGCCGATCGCTTCCGACGGATCTGCGTCGTTGGAGTGAAGCTGGCCAAGGACGCTAAACAGATAGCGACGGCGGGGAAGTGCGGTAACGGGCTCTTTGGCGAGCTCGGCACGGTAGTGCACGCGCAACGCGACCAGGTCGCCAAGCTCGTGCAGCAGTCGCTCGTAACGATCGCGGGCGGGACGATAGTTCGGCGCGATCGACATCGCCTCTTCGTAGGCGCGCCGCGCTTGTTCGGGCTCTTTGAGTCGGTCTTCGAGCAGTCTGCCGACCCGCAGCTGCGCTTGGGCCTTTTCGGCCGCACTTGACCCAGTATAGGCAAGCTCGTGCTGTGCTTGCGCGCGCGAAAGCTCAAGCAAGGACGCCCAAGACTCCGCTTGAATCATCGCGCGAGCGGCCTCCTCGAGCGCCGGAGGATGACGAGGATTGAGCTTGAGTGCTCGCCGAAGCAGGGCGAGCCCCTCGCCGCTGCGTTCGAGTCGAGTCAGCGCGAGCTTTCCGGCCCGGTAGAGGAACTCGGCGCGTTGCTCGGGGTCCTCTTCCCCCAATGCCCGCGCCGCCCCGATGGTGGCCTCAAGCGCGAGGTCGTAGCGGCTGGCACTCATCGCGAGTTCCTCGAGCGCTCGCCAGACCCCGAGGTTGGTGCGTCCCGCATAAGCCGCCGCGCGGAGCAGCGCGAGCGAAGCGTTGCGTTCTTTGTGCTCGCGCAGCACCTGGCTCATGCGCATGAGCGGGACAGCACGCTGCTCGGGCGCACGACGGGTCGCATCGACCTCAAGCGCGCGCAAGAGCAGCTCGGGGTCGGAGCTGAGCTCGGCGATGCGGATGCAGTCGGACGCTCCGGCCGCTCGATCGGGTGCCAGATCGAGGGCGGCGTACGCCAGGTCGGCCGCAAGCGCCAAATCGCCGGCGTGGCGCAACTCCAAGAGCGCGAGATCGTGGAGGATCGCGCTGGCGGCCTTCGGGTCGCGGACAATCTCCGCCTGCTGCTCGAGGGTCTCGGTGAGAAGTTTGAGGTCGCCGCGAGCCAGTGCGATGCGCTCGACCGAGCGCAGAACCGCGAGATCCTCCGGCGTCGCTCGGAGCGCCGCCTGATAGCACTGCAGCGCAGCGCTGAGATCTCGGAAGTAGCGCTCGACGAGCTCGCCGCGTTCGCGATAGATCGCCGCAGCCTCGCGAGGATGCCGTGTCGCGCGGATCTCCCGATCGAGATAGGTCACCGCGAGGCGGACGTCGTTGCGCTCCAGGTAGAGTTGGAATGCGAGCCGCATTGCGGGTCGCAGATCCGGAACCGCTTCAAGGGACTCTCCGAGCAGACCCAGCGCCTCGTCGGAGCGCCCGCTGGAGGCGAGCCAACGAGCGCCGACGTACGCCAGAACGCCGCGCATCGGACCGGCATCGCGCGGCGTCGCCGATAACGCGTGCAAGACCTCCTGCAGCGGGTAGACCGGGTCGGACAACGTTGCCGAGTCTACACCTGGGAGGAGCGCTCGAACATGCGCGCCGCCTTCACGGACTCGCGAAACCGGCCGGGCCTACCGTCGCGGCGCCGGTGACATTGGTCCCCGTGGACAGGGGGGCCGACGCCAATGCTCGATCGAGCCCGAGGAGAGGCACGATGGGGCTTGACAGCACGCCCAAAGCCAGGCCGTCAACTCGCTTGAGGCCCGAGGGTGGGCGCGCTGCGAGACGATTCGAAGCAACGCGCTTTCCGAGGATGTCGGTCGACGTCGACCTCAGCCAATGCTCTAGTCGCTCAGGCCCGAGGATGAAGGGCTCTCATCATCGTCATCGTCGTCGTGGGAACGAGGGCGGGTGAGCTCGGCAAGATAGTCGTCGATGCCGTATGCGCGTGGGCGACGTCCCTCGCTGGCATGCTTATGCGCGAGGAGTTCAAGCATCAATTCTAAGCTCTCGAATCGACCCGTTAGCGAATAGTAGATCTCCTCACTGACGCCGATTCTTCGCTGCAATTGATCGGCGAGCCAGCCGGCGTCGGGAGGATCAAACTCATCCTCGCCTTGCGGCAATAGGCGCTGGGTTCGTGGCGCGAAATCGCCATCTAGCTGCCCTCTGGCGGCAGATATCGAGAGATCTGGATCACGGGGACGCGCCGCGGAATCGCTAGGCTTGCCGGTGACGTTCGGCTTGGGACCACGCTCGTCATCCTCGACATCGACGACATCTTCGACCTCCGGGGACTCGTGATCCGATGTGTCATCGGACGTGTCATCGGCCGTGTCATCGGCTGTGTCGCCGGTCCCATCGACGCGCTCCAATGCGCTCTCGCGCGCGTGAAAGGCTGCGTCGAGGGGCCGCCCCTCTGGAGCACGCGGATCGTCGGGCTCAACGGAAGTCCCAAGGATGGACTCGTACGCCTGGTCGACCGGTGCGAAGTACATCCACTGCGGCTCAAGGAGGAGCCGCAAAGTTCGCGGCTGGCCCAGCACGCCGATCCAAGTCCCGCTGACCTCCCGGCGCACGACCTCACCGAAGTAGGCCCCCGCGCCGGCGGCCACCAGCTCGATGATCGGGGCTCGCTCCTCGTCGCGGAGTGTGCCGAGGTAGTAGTCGACGATTGCGAGGGAGGTCAGCGAGCCGTCGAGGTCAACGCCGATTGCGCGTCGGACCTGCTCACAGAATCGGCCGCTCAGCTCGTCGACCCAAGTCAGCAGCGATTGGGACCGCTGCGCCGAGCTGAGGGGTAAGGCGTCGGGAGTTTTGCCTGCTTTCGGGCGGCTTGGCGGCGCAGACATGGGGGCGGGAGCTTTACATGCAAGGATCGCCTTGGCTATGGTCGGTCCGGTGATCGAGGCTAGGGATCTGAGTCGGGCGGTGCATGTCTCCTGTCTGTGCGCCTGCGGGACATTTAGTCGCGCTCGACGGTGGCTCCGCGTCGACCTCGACGCTCGTGAGGATCTGGTGCAGCGCGTCCGCAAGGACGGTTCGGTCGAGGGGACGTGTGGGCAATGCGGGAGCGCGCTGCGGGGCAAAGCGATTTGGCTTGAGGTGTCACGCGCCCGCGCGATGGCGCGACTGTGCGTGCCGAGCGACCGCGGCGCCGAGGTCCTGGCCGCTCTGCGAGAGCAGCTTGAAGGTGAGGACGAGATCGAGTCGTTCCCCTCTTGGATGCTGCGCCCCGAAATCGTGATCGCACCCGCCGTATCCGCGGGCGCAGGTCGCCACGGCAGCGGCGAGTACACCGCGGTCGAGATGCGGCCCGCGGTCGAGGTGGCCGTTCCTCCACTCGGAAGTGGTGTGCCACGAGCCGTCGACGTCAGCGCGCCGCGTGCAGCCTCGCCGCTGCCACCGAACCGCGAACGTCCCACGACGGTGCGGACCAAGGCGCCCGTCGCAGTGAGCGATGAGGAGGACGATTACACGCCGCCGCGCGGCATCGCGAGCGAGGCGCTTCGACTTGCGCAGCAGGCCAAGGCGTTGCAGACCGAAGATGAGGTCCGGCGTCGCGCGACGCCGGTGGAGCCCAGCGTCGGCGCTCCAGACGGCCCCGACTCAAGTCCGACAAAGATCGATTTCCGTGAGGAGCCCGAGCAGCCAGGCCGTCTCGACGGGGCGACCATGTTGGGCAAGTTGGTGTGGCGTGATGGACGTGTCGAGCTGCGGGCCACCGTCGATGCGCAGCTCAGACGCGTCTGGGCGCAAGCCAGCCTCCGGGCGCGACCTGTGCTGATCCGCGATGCCATGTACCCGCTGCTGGGTGTTCGGGTGCTCGGCTCGTATCTGGGCGAAAGCGGCCTGATCGATGGGCTCATCGATGTCGCACGTGACGAGGCCCTCGACATCTGGCGTGCGCTCGCAACCAACTTCGAGGTCACGCTGGTGCTCGAAAGCGAAGGGAGTGCACTCGAAGAGCGACGTCAACTCGGCGCGACGGGACTCGAGCGCAACGCCGCCGCGTGCCTCGACTCGGCACGGGCCCTGCTGGCTGGTGGTGAGTTCTTGCCGGATGCGTACGAGACCGCGATCGCGGCCTTTTGCTCGCTCAACTACGCCGACCGTGTGCGCCCGAGCGCGGTGGCTCTCAGCGGTGACGACTTCCGGCACGTGATCTCCTCGGAAGAGGCCAAGAGCGCCATCGCTCGACTCGACCTTGCGACCCAGCCCGAAAACGTCGCGGCCCTGATCGAGCTGGAGGGGTTACCGATGTCGGAGTTCGAAGACGTTCGCAAGCGCGTCTTGGAGGCCTCGCTCGAGTTTGGTTTGCTTGCGCCGCGTCGCTTCTGGCGTCGAATGATCGGATCGGGCCTCGCTACGAGTGACGACGACTACGTCGCCAAGCTCTGCGCCGCGCGTGCGCAATGCATCGCGGATGGCGACGAACTCGATCCTGTGTCCACGCAGCGCGCCTGGGAGGAGATCGCCGAGTTCTGTCGCGCCAAGGATCTCGCGTTTCCGCAAGCCCTCCGTGCTGCGCTCGGACTGGAAGAACAAGCGCGCGAGAGTGGTGGGACTGCCACCCCAAGTCAGCTTCCGCCCGTCCCGCGACCCGCGACGGAGCCCACAAGCGCAGACGTGGCCGCGAGTCAGGTCGTGGCGTCGACCGCAGACCAGGACGCTCCCGCCACGACCGCAGAGCCAACGCCCTCGGCGCTCGGCGCTGCGGCAGGGGAGGGCGCGGAAATGACCGCGCCGGACAGCGACGAGGGAGGAAAGACCGTCGTCGCGGCCGCGCCGCTCGGTCCCGGAGGCGAGGGTGCCTCGCTTTCGGGTCCCGCAGCCGCGCGCATGGCCAGGCAACGCGCGCGGCGAGCGGCGAATCAACCTCGCGCGGCCTCGGGGGAGATCCGACGCAGTGATCCGCGGCTGGTCGCCGCGCTCGGCGATCCGCGAACTCGGGCCCGCGCAGCAAAGGCCGCGTTGGAGCGGCGCCTCGGCGTGGATGAGGTCTGTTCCGTGCTCGCCGCGATGAGCGTGGAGGAGATGATTGGCATCGCCGGTCCGCTTTCGGCCGTCAGCCGGCGCGCC
>CAZVEM010000016.1:0-36635 GCA_964626165.1 uncultured Nannocystaceae bacterium | reverse complement strand
CGATCACGCCGACGAACTTCGAGACTTCCTTGGGCAGCTCATCGGGGCAGCCGTCGCTGTCCTGGTAGCCATTCTTGGTCTCAGGCTGGTCGATGCACTGGTCGTTCGGGTCGAGGATGCCGTCGCCATCGGTGTCCTTGACGGGGCAGCCATCGGGGGCGACGCCTGCGTCGTCGGGGCACTGGTCCTGGTCGTCCCAGAAGCCGTCGCCATCGCGATCGGACTCAGGGCAGCCGTCCTCGTCCATGTACTCGTTGAAGGTCTCTGCCTGGTCGACGCACTGGTCGTCCGGATCCAGGTAGCCGTCGCCGTCGGTGTCCTTGGGACCGTCGGGGATCGGCTCGGACTTCTTCTCGCTCTTCTTGCGGCCAAGCGTAATCGAGAGGCCCAGCAGCGCCTCAAGGTTATGTGAGTTGAAAACTTCGTTGTCGCCGCGCTTGTGTGTGATCACGTCACGAACGTCGAGGCGGAGCGCGATGTAGCGGTTGAGGTAGGCCTTGAGACCGCCGCCGGCGTGCATCATGACGTCCTGATCTTTGCCGACCGCGTTGCGATCGGACGAGACGCCGATAACGCCACCCGCAACGGAGACAAAGGGAGTAATCGACCAGAACGGGAGCTGGAGCACCACGCCGCCACGGAAAACCCCCATCAGCGCCGACTGACCGGCGTCAGTCTTGTTCGGAATGATGTTGCCTTCAACCTCAACGCCCAGGACTCGCAGCGGGTAGTAGCCGACGCGGAGCGCGATGTCGGGGTTGATCTGGCGCAGTCCCTGGTAGCCAAGGTTGGGGAGCGAGTCGTCCCACTCATAGAGTTCGTGGGTCTTGGGATGCATATCCAAGACGCCACCCGCGACGCCGATCTCGAGCATGTTCCGCTCGGGGGCCCACCGCTTGATCCACTTGATATCTCCGCGATCCTTGGCCTTCTTGGCCTTGGGACCACGAGCGTCGCCATTGGCATTGGCGCCACCAGCACCGAAGGAGACAGAACCCTCCGCGCCAGGCTCGGCCGGCTCGCTGGAACCATCCGTATCGGTTGCAGCGGGCTCACCCGAGGGCTCACCTGCAAATGCAACGCTAGGTACCACGAAGGCGGCGAACGCCAGTGAACAGACGAGATTTTGAGACTTCATGCGCGCGGAGCATACACGCGAAGATCGCGGCCGCCAGAACGAAACAAATGCAAAGATTGCCTCGAACCGTGGCCGCGATCACGAGCGAATCCGCTCGTCACTGCGCAGGTGCGCTACGCGAGCGCCTTGATCTGCTCCAGCTTGGTCAGCCGTTCCCAGGGGAACTCGTCGCGACCGAAGTGTCCGTAGGCGGCGGTGTCGTTGTAGCGCCAGCCCTGGCCAACCTTGAGCAGGCCCAATTCCTCGATGATGTTCGCGGGGCGACCGTCGAAGACCTCGCCGACGATTTGGCTCAGACGCTCATCGCTGAGCTTGCCGGTACCAAAACTATCGACACGCACACTCACGGGACGAGCAACGCCGATCGCGTAGGCGAGCTGAACTTCTGCTCGGTCGGCAAGGCCCGAGGCCACCAAGTGCTTGGCGATATAGCGCGCGAAATAAGCGGCGCTTCGGTCCACCTTGGAGGGGTCCTTCCCCGAGAACGCACCGCCACCGTGCCGGCCCATGCCGCCGTAGGTGTCGACGATGATCTTGCGTCCGGTCAGACCGCAGTCGCCCATCGGGCCGCCGATCTCAAACTTGCCGGTCGGGTTGATGTGATACTTGGTGTCCTTGAGGAGTTCGGCCGGGATCATCGGCTTGACGACGTCCTCGACGATGAACTCGCGTAGGCGCTTTTGGCCCGCCTCGCTGCTGACCTCGGCCGAGTGCTGGGTCGAAACGACCACCGTGTCGACCGCAATCGGCTTGTCGCCATCATAGACCACCGTGACCTGGCTCTTGCCGTCGGGGCGCAGGAAGCTCTTGTCCGCATCGCGGCGACGAACCTCGGTCAGGCGCTGCGTCAGGCGGTGTGCCAACGCGATGGGCATGGGCATGAGCTCAGGCGTCTCACGCACTGCGAAGCCGAACATCATGCCCTGATCGCCCGCGCCGAGATCACCGTCGGTGCGGTCAACACCCTGGTTGATGTCGGGGCTCTGCTTTTCGATCGCGACGAGCACACCACAGGTGCTTCCATCAAAACCCATCTCGGAGCTGACATAGCCGATGCGGCGGATGGTCTCGCGAACGATGTCCGGGATCTCGACATAGGTGGAGGTCGTGATCTCGCCGGCGACGTTGACGTAGCCAGTCTTGACCAGCGTCTCGCAGGCGACGCGAGCCTTGGGGTCGTCCTTCAAGATGGCGTCAAGGACGGCATCACTGATCTTGTCGCAAATCTTGTCCGGGTGACCTTCGGTTACGGACTCGCTCGTGAAGAGGCTGCGTGTCATCGGCTGAATTCCTGCTCTCAGAATGCCACTGCTGGCGTGTTGGCGTCCTTCTCATAGCTCACGTGCGGACGCCCGACGCGAGAGCTGCCTATGGCGGACTGTCCGCCTGGGCGAAGTGACGTCACGAAGGCTTGGCCCTCGTGAATTCGCGGACCATACGCGCGAGGGTCAAGGACTGTCAACGACGCTCCAGAGCAAGTCGATGGTGCGCAAACCCTGTGGCAGTTCCCCTCCCGCGAACTCCACGAACACGTAGATTGGCTCGCCTCGGCGGGCTCGTCGGCCAAGATCGTCGATCTCGATGCTGGTGGCCGCTCCCTGGCCTGCGCTGCACGCGATCTCCTCCAGGGTCTCGCAGCCGGGCCCACGCGCCGCGAGACCGATGTCTGCCCCATTACCTCCCGAGAGAACGCTGAGATTGAGCCGCGCGTCGTCCGCTACGAGCTCGTCGTTGGTCAATTCAAGCCGAACGACGGCGTCCCTGGCCGCGCTGCCTGAATCGAAGCAGCTGTGCGCGTGCTCATCACCAATCGCCGGATCGACGGGCAGCATCACGCTGCCGGCGAGCCCCGTGCTTGCGAGGTCAACCACGGCATCGAGCGGTCTTGCGCAGCTATCTCCCAAGACCGGCCGACAAATTTTGGCGCCGCCTTCGATCGGGTCTTGTTCGCAGGTCGTCGTCGCTTCGCAGCGACCGCGCGACTCAGGCTCACAGACATCTCCCTCCGCCAAGACAGTGCGTACCTCGACGTCGAGCCAGCCCGGTGTGCCGATGTCCGAGCCGACGCGCGCGAGCACTTGAGTACCGAGCGGAAGGTCGCGCAGTTCAAGCTCTTGGCCCGTGTCGTCGCACAGCTCGGGGACATCGAGATCAATACACACCGGCGCGGTGAGTGCGAGGCGCAACGGACCGCCTTGGCCGCCGACACGTGCCACGAGGTCTCCGCGGATCCCCATCGTGATGCGCCCGAAGAGTTCTGGGCCTTCGACGCCGCAGAGCGTGCCTAAGTTGCCGACGCTGCCTGAGAAGTCCGCTTTCCATCGGCCGGCGTTGAGTTCTGGCGCAGCGGCGCAACTCGCCGAGAGCGCGACCTCAACCGGATCGCTGGGCTCGCCTGTGGTCTCACCCGGTCCATCTCCATCGGCATTGTTGGGTGGCAGGGGCCCCTCGCCGCACGCAACAAGCGAGACGACTACGGCGCCGGCACATCGCAGGGCGGCGGCGCCCTGCGACGCACGCATCTTGCCCCGCTGAAACGCTCCGCGCACGGGATCACAATAGCCGCTCATCGGCTACTGTGCGCGACGATGACCGCATCCGTCACCGCGCCCCTCCCGGTGTTTGATCTGCGCCCCGGCGCGCCAAACAGCGCCGAGGACCACGCTGCGTGGGACCGAAGGTGTCGCCGAAGCACCGGACTGAGTGGTGACGCGGAGCGCTTTGCCGCGGCTGCGTTGGCCGCGATCGGTGAGCGCGGCGATCAGGCGCTCATCGAGCTGACGCAGCAAACGGAGGGACGCAGTCTCCAAGTGGATGAGCTCGAGGTCCCGATCGAGCGGGCTCGCCGAGCGCTCCTCGAACTCGATCCCAAGCTGAGAGCGGCGCTTGAGCTCGCGGCCGAACGGGTACGACGCTTCCACGAGACTCAGCGACGCGGTGATACCTCGCTCGAGGATGGTACAAGCACGCTCACGACGCGCGTGCGAGCGCTCCGACGTGTTGCCGTCTACGCGCCTGGAGGTACCGCCGCATATCCGTCCTCGGTGTTGATGGCAGCGATTCCCGCCGCAGTTGCGGGTGTCGACGAAATTATCTTGCTCACGCCGCGCCCCAGCGACGTCGTCCTCGCCGCGGCGGCGATCGCAGGGGTTCACCGTATCTTCGCGGTCGGCGGGGCTCAGGGCATCTGCGCAGCTGCCCTAGGCACCGCGACCATTCCCCGGGTCGACAAGATCGTCGGTCCGGGCAATGCCTACGTGACCGCCGCGAAGCGCCTGGTCTTTGGCTTTGTCGACATCGACGGCATCGCGGGTCCGTCCGAGATCTTGATTGTGGCCGACAAGACCGCCTCACCCGCGTTGATTGCCGCGGACCTGCTGAGCCAGGCGGAGCATGACGTGGAGGCGGGCGTGGTCCTGGTCACCGATGCACCCGAGATCGTGGGACCGGTGCAAGAACAACTGGTCGCTCAACTCGCGACACTGCCCCGTGAGGCGATTGCACGTCGAGCCGTCGCGGAGCAGGGCGCGATCGTGCTGGTTCAAGATCGAGCCACCATGCTTGAACAGGCCGAGCGATACGCACCGGAGCATCTTGAGCTCCTCATCGACGAGCCCATGCAGGCGGCGGCCGGACTCCGACATGCGGGCGCGATCTTTGTTGGGCCTTGGACCCCGGAGGCCGCGGGCGACTACACGGCCGGGCCAAGCCACGTGCTGCCGACAGCAGGCGCAGCGCGCTTTGGCTCGCCGCTGGGCGTTTGGGACTTCGTCAAGCACACGAGCGTGCTACAGCTCGATCGCTCGGCGCTGGCGGAGCAAGCGACGGCGATTACAACCTTGGCCCGCGCTGAGGGACTCGAGGCTCATGCGCGCGCCGTCGAGTTCCGGCTCGAGAATACTGCCCGCAAGGCCATTGCAGGAGACGGACCGTGACCAAGCAAGCGAGCGACGAACGCGAAGACTCAGCCCCGCACCGCGTCGATCTTCGAGCATGGCGCGGCTCGCTGCGACCGCAGCTCGCTGCGCTGTCCGTCTACGACCCGCCGGATCTCGCCCCTGCGGATCCGTCGATTCGGGCCCGCCTCCATGCCAACGAGAGCCCCTTTGATTGGCCCGACGCGCTGCGCGAACGCTTCGCCGAGATCGCTAGGAACCTCGAGTACCAGCGCTATCCCTCTGCCACGGGACGAGCTGTCCGCGAACTCTTTGCCGCTGAGTTTCAAGTCGAGGCCGACCGTGTCGTGGTCGGCAATGGCAGCGATGAGGTGATCTCGCTCCTGCTCACCGCGCTCTCGGGGAGTGCCGCTCCACGGCTGGTGATTCCGACCCCGACCTTCGTGATGTATGCCCACAGCGCGCAGGTGCTCGGCTACGCGGTGACCCCGGTCGCGCTCGACGACGACTTCCAGCTGCGACCCGATGCCATGGACGAGGCCCTGGGCAGTGCGACGATCTGCTTCCTCGCGCGACCCAACAACCCGACCTCGTCACTCTGGGATGCGGACGTGATCGAGTGGCTGACCCGGCGACATCCCGACACGATCATCGTCGTCGATGAGGCGTACGGGGCGTATGCACCGGGCACGACGATGTACCGCCGTGATCTGCCCTCCAATCGCGTGCATATGTCGACCCTCTCTAAGGTCGGACTGGCCTCACTTCGACTCGGGTACGCGGTCGCAGATAGCGAGCTGGCGTTGGCGCTCCATAAGGTCCGTCATCCCTACAATATCTCCAGCTATAGCCTCGCGGTCGCGCAGGAGATCCTCCTGCACCATCGCGCGTCCCTGACCGACCTCGCGACGCGTGGCATTCGTGCCCGCGAGCGGCTTGAGAAGCTCCTGATGGGCATCCCCGGAGCACGAGTCTTCCCCGCTCACGGCAACATGGTCCTCGCCAGACTCGCCCCTGACGAGGAAGCGGTTCGACTGGTGACCCGCCTACAGTCGCAAGGGATTCTCATCAAGAACCTTCACGGAACCCCGCAACTTGAGGGATGCATCCGCGTTTCGATCGGCACCGACGCCGAGCTCGACGCGCTGGATGCCGCGCTTGAGCAGCTCCATCGCGAGACGTCGGTGTAGAAGGCTGCTCTCACAGCAAGACGATCGGAACTTCGGGCTCGCAGGCGTCCGCTCGGGCTTTGTCATTGGCCGGGCCGCCGCCGGCCGGAGCCATCCTGCCGCGGTCATCACGCGGACCATCCTCGGCGGGGGCCGCGGCGCAGTGGCTGACGGGTGGGCGATCCTGTGGGACTGACCCCTCCATTGCGACGCTCACCATCGACAAGATCAGCCCTAGCAGGGCCCATGGAGCGATACAGCGGAAGACCGCGAACACAAGCAGCTGTCTGCGCAGCGACATGACGGGTGTGCCGTCGGGGCGGGTCAGTTGACGATAGGCAGCGTGCATCCTGTTGCACACCGTACGAAAACATTTGCACAGGTGCAAGTGAAACTCGGAGTGCGGCGTGCCGCACTCGAAGTCGGCCCGCTCCGCACTCGGCGACCTTCCGTCAGCGGCGCCTTGGGTGCCGCCGGGGCCGCCCCGTCGCCACCCCGTCAGCACGCCCGCCAGCACGCGCACGGGTCGGCGGCCGGCGGCGTGCCATCGGGACTCTGCCGTTGATGTGTTCGGGAGCTCAGCCGCCCAACGAGGGCGCATAGGCCTTGCCAGGCGTACCGCCGAGGGCGAGGACGGTTGCCGCCGTCTCCCCTCCGATGAGCTTTCGTTTCACGTTGCCAGGCACGCGGACGAGATCGCCGGTCGCGAGGAGCTGCTCGCATTCGGGCGTTCGTAGCGTCACGCTGCCTGCGAGCACGACGTAGACCTCTTCGTGACCGTCGCTGGCGTGATCGTGCTCCGGATATCCTTCGCAGCCAGCGTCGATCTCCAGGACGTTCATGCCCCATGACGAGACGCCAAGTGCTTCCCGAACCGGGCGGAAGCGGATCCCCGGGATCTCGTGCGGTCCGGAGTACGCGGGAACTTGGGTGGCCTGGACGTGCGTGATTGAGCTCATGAGTGGTATCTCCGGGGAGTGAGCTTGCAATGAGCGAGGACGAGGCGCTTGAAGAAACGCGACCGACGGGCAACGGCCGCGCTCGCGGGCTGGTTTCAAGTCGGGTCAGCGGGCGTCGCACTCAGGCGCGCACCTACGCGCCGCCGACAGATCTCCGCGATGTCGTGGAGAGCTACTGGATTGGCGAATGGGACCTCCGCGGCCAAGAGCCCCACGTCACCGAGCTTCTTGGCGACCCCTGCGTGCACTTTGCGTTCGAGCACGGCGATTTGCGTACCGAGTGTCGGCTGGTCGGAGTATGGACCCGGCTCTGGATTCGACGCCTTGAGGAGCGTGGGCGTGTTGTCGGGGTCAAGCTGCGCCCGGGCGCCTTTCGAGCGTTCGCTGGAGCAGATGCTGCATTGTACTCCGACGGCGAGCACATGCTCGACACGCTCATGCCCGGCGCGACACAGGTCCATGTCGAGATTGGCGAGTCGCAGGAGGACGCCGCCGCTTTTGGAGCCGTGACATCCTGGCTCCGCGCGTGCCGTCGGCATGACGACGACCCGCAGGTGGCGCTGGCGATCGCAATCGCTCAGCGAATCGCGACGGATCGAACGATCACCTCCGTCGACCGGCTCGCCGAAGCGACCCACGAGCATCCGCGCACGCTTGAGCGAGTGTTTCGTGCGCACGTCGGCGCTGCGCCCAAGGCAGTCATCCGGCGCTATCGGCTGCAAGAGGTCGCCGTGCGAATCGAGCGAGGCGACGTTCCGTCACTCGCGACGCTTGCCTACGACCTTGGCTACGCCGACCAGGCGCATCTATCTCGGGACTGGAAGGCCATGGTCGGTACGACCCCGTCCGCCTTTGCAGCCGCTCAAGAACAGGAGCGCGCCGCTCAGCGGAGCGCGAGCTCGGCTGAGCTCAAGCCCCACTCATAGAACGCCGAGTAGCCCAGGGATAGGCCCTGTTTGACAGACGAGGCCATCCTGCACGCCACGCGCTGCACCCAATCACGACTTTGGATCGGGCAGGTGGTGAAGGACTGCGCCATGCAGTGGCGCCCATGCGGCGCTCTTGATGCCGGCTGCCTTGAGCGCGTTGTTTGCCCAGACGTTGCAGGTCTTAAAGAGGTGATAGCGGCCCTTGGATTCGTAGAAGGCGTCGTCGGCGGCGTAGTGTGCATCCTTGACCCAGACGAACGCACCATCGCGCTCCACAAAGGTGCCGCGTATGAACGCGACCAGCCGGCGATATTCGTCATCGCGAAGCTCGACCGAGCGGCAGAGGGGGCCGACGGGGAGGTCGATCTCCCGGTAGTACTTCGCGTGCATCACCGTGCTGCTCAGATAAAACAGCGCGCGAAACGCCGTGCTCGGCTTAAGCTCCGCCCAAGTGGGTGTGTCGAGCCAAAAGCCTCGGTCCCCCCACCCGAAGGCGATGTAGTCGTGGTCGGAGACGTCGCCGCGCACGTGCGTGGCGGGAACCAACCTCGCCCAGTCGATCACATCATGGCGCACCGGCACCACGATGTCGACGTGCACGCCGTTGGACAACACGTAGACGCGAACACCCTTTTCGATCGGGACGTGGTTCGCGTTGACGGCGACGCGCATCAAGATCGCGCTGGAGATCCAAAGCAATGCCACGAAGACCAGCGGCAGAGCCACAATGGCGAGCGCGAGCCAGAACCACACCCCTGCATGCTAGCACCGCAAGCGGCTGCCGCATCAACGCGGGTCGGCCGACCCGATAGGCCAGAGGGCGTGGGCCGCGAAGGTCGGACTCGCGGGGTATCCCGCATCCGATCAACACCGGCCTGCACCTCCGGCAAGCGCCCGTTGCGTCGCCGCTCGATGCTCGCCGGGTTAGCCGACGACTTTCAGGCCGCCGGTCGCAGGGTTGAACATCTCAAAGAAGTCGTTGCCCTTGTCGTCGACCACGATAAAGGCCGGAAAATCCTTGACCTCGATTCGCCAGATCGCCTCCATCCCCAGCTCGCTGTACTCCTGCACCTCAACGCGCGTGATGCAGTCCTGAGCAAGGCGCGCCGCGGGGCCACCGATCGAGCCCAGGTAAAAGCCACCGTGGGCCTTGCACGCATTGGTCACCGCCTTGGAGCGATTGCCCTTCGCCAGCATCACCAGGCTTCCCCCTGCCGCCTGGAACTCGTCGACGTAGGCGTCCATGCGACCCGCGGTCGTGGGACCGAAGGAGCCCGAGGCCATTCCCGTCGGAGTCTTGGCCGGACCTGCGTAATAGACACACAGGTCCTTGAAGTATTCCGGCAGGCCCTCGCCGCGGTCGAGCCGCTCCTTGAGCTTGGCGTGTGCGATGTCGCGGGCCACGATCATCGGGCCAGACAGCGACAGCCGCGTCTTGACCGGGTACTTGGTCAGCTCGGCACGGAGCTTGTTCATCCCCATGCCCAGATCGAGATGTACGACCTCTTGCGAGACGTGCTCAAGGGTCGGCTCGGGCAGGTACTGCTCTGGATGATGCTCGAGCTCCTCCAAAAAGATCCCGTCGCGCGTGATCTTGGCGGTGGCCTGGCGATCGGCTGAACACGACACCGCAATGGCCACGGGGCACGACGCTCCGTGGCGTGGCAGTCGAACGACGCGAACGTCGTGGCAGAAGTACTTGCCGCCAAATTGCGCTCCGATCCCGATCTCGCGGGTGAGCTCAAGGATCTGTGCCTCCAGTTCAAGGTCCCGAAAGGCCCGACCAAGGTTGTTGCCGCTGGTCGCGAGGCTGTCGAGGTAGCGCGCTGACGCATACTTTGCGGTCTTGAGGGCGTACTCCGCAGAGGTTCCGCCGATCACGACGGCAAGGTGATAGGGGGGGCAGGCAGCGGTACCGAGGCTACGGATCTGCTTGTCGAGAAACGCCCGCATGCTCTTGGGATTGAGCAGGGCCTTGGTCTCTTGGAACAGATAGCTCTTGTTCGCAGAGCCACCGCCTTTGGCCATGAACAAGAACTTGTAGGCATTGCCTGGCGTCGCATACAGCTCGATCTGCGCGGGCAGGTTCGAGCCGGTGTTGCGCTCCTCGTACATGGACAGAGGAGCGAGCTGTGAGTAGCGCAGATTGGACTGCTGGTAGACATCGTAGATGCCCTCGCTCAACGCAGCCTCGTCAGCGCCGTCGGTGAGCACGAACTGACCGCGCTTGCCCATCACGATCGCCGTGCCGGTGTCTTGGCACATCGGAAGCACGCCTGCTGCCGCAATCGAGGCGTTCTTGAGCAGATCGAGCGCGACGAAACGATCGTTGTCCGACGCCTGCGGATCATCCAGAATCGTGCGTAGCTGTGCGAGGTGGCCCGGGCGCAGGTAGTGGGCAATCTCCCTCATAGCCGTCGACGCGAGGAGTCGGAGTCCTTCGCGGTCGACACGAAGAAACTCGTGACCTCCAGCCTCGAAGGTGGAGACGTGGTCGGTGGTGAGGCAGCGATAGGGCGTGGCGTCAGCGCCGAGCTCAAGGATCTCTTGGAACGCGAAAGTCATGGCTCGTGGCGATGATACAAGAGCCGCGCGGAGGTGCCCCGCTCGCGTAGCACTGCCGCGACGCCGCGACG
Source organism: uncultured Nannocystaceae bacterium (assembly GCA_964626165.1). GTDB lineage: Bacteria > Myxococcota_A > Polyangia > Nannocystales > Nannocystaceae > CAZVEM01. Next base: position 25,908 of record CAZVEM010000016.1, on the reverse strand, counting down.
CGCCGTCAACTACGAGTAACGCTCTTCGAGCCAGGGGTCCGCATGATTGTGGTAGCCACGGGTCTCCCAGTAGCCCGGCTCATCGCTCGCCACGAATCGAATCCCAGTGAGCCATTTGGCGCTCTTCCAGAAGTAGAGATCGGGGATGATGGCCCGGACGGGTGCCCCATTCTCAGCGGCCAGAGGGTCCCCCTCAAGCTTGTGTGCGATGAGGTTCTGAGGCAGCAGCGCTTCGCGCAGCGAGATGTTGGCGGTGTAGCCATGTGCGCCTTCCAAGATCACGTAGCGCGCTTCCTTCTTCACGCCGGCGAGCTTGGCCAATTCTGCGAGTCGAACTCCCGTCAAGCGCGCGCCGAGCACGGTCCACTTGGTCACACAGTGCACGTCGAGCTCGAGCTCGACATTGTCGAGCGCCAGCAAGTCCTTGAAGCCCAGCGTCATCGGCGTCGACACCAGGCCATGAACGCGCAGCGAATAGGTCGAGCGCCGTAGGTCGCCTTCCTCGCCGCCCATCGCACGTAGGCGCGTGATGGTGTACTGGCCCGGTGGCACCCGAGCGCGGCCGTCTTTGCGGGGATTCGCCATGGCCCGGGAGACCAGCGCCTCCGGGGCGAGCGCACAGACCGCCCCGAATGCCGCAAATGTCCCACCGGTCAGAGCGTGCGCGAGCCAAGTGCGCCGACTCCGACCCGCTCTGGCGATGGTCTCGCCAGTGTTCGACTCGTCCGCGGTCACGGCGGCGAGCGATGGGGAGTCTGGGTCGCGGGAGGCGTGGTTTCGAGGGCCCACGAAGGCAGCATACGGGACTTCGACAATTTGGTTACTTCGGCTGCGTGGATCTGGGAACCAGATTCTCGGGACAGGCTTCGAGCTGGGCCCGACGCCGCCCCGTGTCGGTCCGGTCCCGCATGGGGCCGCCTGCGAGGCCTGCTAGGGTTATACGTGTCGGAGCGCTTCACCTACTGCTGGGACTTCTTTGGCGCCGACGCGCGCATGACCGCGGAGCACTTCGTTCGACACTTGCGCGAGCGCCTCGGCGAGCAGCCGTGGCATGAGACCTGCGAGCTTGGCACCCGCTCCGAGCAGGAGGGCCATTTCGCCGCCACCTGCCGCTGCGACCTGGTTCACGAATCCTGGCTCGTTGCCGCGCTCAAGCCACATCGCAAGACCTAATGCGAGCACGGACCTCCAGGGCCTTGATGTTCCCGCCTTTGACCGAACCTCGTCATGCTGCCCTTCCTGTTTACCCTCGGCATCGTGGTCTTGAGCTTCGCGCTCCTGGCCGGTGCGCGATCACTGGACCGGACACGCAGACTCCACGCGGCGAGCCACTCCCGCGCGCGACAGCTCCCCAGCGGCGTAAGCATGGACCCCGTACGCGCGCTCATTCACACATGCATCGAGCGTGTCGAGGATGAGGTCGTGGCGTTGCGCCGCCGTCTGGAAGATCTCGATCGCATCGAAAATACGCTCGGACGTCCAGGACGTCAGACGGAACGCGTCTCGCTTTGGCGAGAGATCGAACGAGAGAAGTTCGTCGCGAACTTGGCTCACGCCGACACCGCGCTGGTTCGGTTGTTTGACGCGCTCGCCGACCTACCCCCGGAAGTCCGCGCCGCGGCCCTGCAAAACGCCGAACAAGACAGCCGTGCGCTCGGCCCAAGCCTGCGCGAGCAGCTTGACGGCATCGACGCAGCGGAACGCGACGACGAACTTGCGGCCCGTCAGCGATGGCTCCGCTCCCTCCGCCGCGCCCTGGCGACATCCCGCACGACCCCCTACCGTTGAGCCAGACGAGGTCTGCCCATGCGCCAAGATCCACCCCCAAGCGCACTCGATCTCGCGCACGAGGCAGCACTGGACACAGAGCAAAGGGCCGATCTCGTCCGCCTCTGCGAGCAGGTATCCCAGCTACTTCCTGCCGCCGAGTTGGCCCGAGCGATGCGGGCGGCACAACGACTGTGTCGACTCCGCATGGGTGCCCCGGTCCTCCAAGCGACGGTGCTGGCACCCGCGGTTCTGCGCGCGCGCGCCAAGGTGCTCGTCGAGCTCGCCGAGAGTACCGGCTCTGCGAGCCGAGCGGCGTCGACGGCAAAGGTCGAGAGCCACCAGCTTCTTCTGGATCTGGGGATTGACGTGAGCAAAGAGGTTGAGGCACTTGTCGACGGCATCGTGCGCGTTGGCGCAGTCCGATGGCGAGATCTCAGCGCGGAGTCTCCTGAGAACGTGCGGCGCATGTTCGTATCCATCGCGTCGGAGCTCCGCGTCGTGGTGATCCTGCTAGCCGACCGCGTCGAGCAGATGACCGCTGCGCGCGAAAACGTCGATTCCATCGAGCGTCGTGCGTTGGCGCGGGAGACCCTCGACGTATTCACGCCATTGGCGAATCGGCTCGGAATCTTCCAACTTAAGTGGGAGCTGGAAGACCTCGCGCTACGCGAGATCGACCCCGACGCCTACCGGCGCATCAGCGAAGGTCTCGCGGAGCGGCGAACGCAGCGCCAAGCGTTCGTCGAGGAGATGGTCATCGCCGTCCGTGGCGTGCTGCGCGGACATGAAGTAAGGGCCAACGTCTATGGGCGACCCAAACACATCTACAGCATCTATAAGAAGATGCTGAGCAAGCGGCTCGCGTTCGAGCACCTGCACGACATTACGGCAATCCGCGTGCTCGTCGACGACATCGCAAGCTGCTACACGGTGCTGGGTCTGTTGCACGGTGCGTTCACGCCAATCCCAGGCGAGTTCGACGACTACATCGCGCGACCCAAGTCGAACGGCTATCAATCGCTTCACACCGTGGTCGTTGGACCGGGCGGCCGCAGCGTCGAGGTGCAGATTCGCACCCACGAGATGCACCGCTGGGCAGAGTACGGCGTCGCTGCGCACTGGGCCTACAAGGAGTCCGCGACCCCCGACGCCGATCCGGCGAGTGGGAATGAGGCCGCAGCCGGCAAGCAAAGCAGCAAGGGTCCCGGCAAAAGCAGCGACCGTCTCACTGCGGGTGACGCTGCGATCGCCAAGCGCTTCAACGTCGTGCGCGAGCTGCTGGAGTGGCAGCGCGAGCTCGGCGATCCAAGCGATCTCGCGGATTCGCTCAAGAGCGACATCTTTGAGGACCGGGTCTACGCGTTCACTCCGCGCGGTGACATCATCGAGCTGCCTCAGGGCGCGACGCCGCTGGACTTCGCCTATCGCGTCCACACGTCGGTCGGACATCGCTGCCGCGGCGCGCTCGTCAACGGCGTGATGGTGACGCTCGACCGGACGCTTCATTCCGGCGACCGAGTGGAGATCCTGACGCGCAAACATCCAGAGCCGAGCCGGGATTGGCTCAATCCCCACCTCGGCTATCTCAAGACCTCATCTGCGCGCCATAAGGTCCGCTCGTGGTTCAAGCAGCTCGATCGCGACGCCGCGATCGCCAGCGGCCGCGAAGTGCTCGAGCGCGAGCTCGCACGACTTGCGCCAGGCCAGTCGCCGGCGATGGCCGAGCTGGCCCGCGAGCACGGATTCTCCAATCCCGCGGACTTCTATGCCGCGATCGGATTCTCCGAACTCGGGGCCAATCACGTTGCCGCCAAAGTCGCGGATCAGGCACGCAGCGAAGCCGAGCGCGATGTCGTCTCCTGGGACGCCAATCGCCAAGCTCCGCGTGGCACCGCGCGCGAGCGCAGCCTCGATCCCGGAAGCGAACTTCGATTGGGGATGACCGCCGGTGATTCGATCGGGGTGCTCAGCTCGCCGGCGAAGTGCTGCCACCCACTTCCGGGCGATGACATTGTTGGCTTCGTCTCACGCGGACGTGGTCTCGTGATTCATCGTAAGGACTGCAGCAACCTCGATGCCCTCGATCCGAGCCGACTCATGGACCTGGATTGGCAAGCTGAGAGGACGCGTCGCTACGAGGCTGTGATTCGAGTTCGCGTCGTGGACAGGCCGGGGGCGCTGCGCGACGTTGCCTCGGTCCTCAGCGAGTTGGGGATCAACGTGCGACGGACCTCAAGCACATCCGATCTGAGCACGAGCGAGGCTCTGATCGAAATCTCAGTCGAAGTCGCGAGCCATCGCGACCTGGTTCGCGCGCTCGATCTCATCGAGCGCGAGTCGGTCGTCATCGCTGCGTACCGAGTCGACGGCTGACGGGCGGGGCGATACCGTCTCCTCCGCCCGAGTAGGAATCGGAGGAATTCGAGTTCCTATCGGCAAGGACAGGCCTGTCGCGCGTGAATGCCCGGACCCGCGCCTCTCGCACGGCCGAAAAAAAGTGCGGCCAGGTGGAAACAAGATTGACGTTGTGTCGGTCTTGATGCCTGAGGACGACGCAGTGGCACCGGCGAGGTGCCGGGCCGCCCCTCCAAAACCAGCATCGCCCCGCTCTGGGTCCGGATCGCCGAATTCTCGGCACGGAAACAGACCGAGCCAGCCAGCCACGCGAGCGCAACTCGCAAGGAGCACGAGACGATCATGCCCAGCAGTACCGTTCAATCCCGTTCACGTTCTACTTCGCAACACTCAACAAGCGCGGGACTGCCCCGCAATGCACGCGGCTGGCGCTCCGCCGCACTGCTCGCAGCGCTACCGATGCTCGCCGTGGTGACGCTCTCGGGCTGCGACCGCGAGCTCGCTTGTCCGGGCGCAGGCGTATTGGTCTGCTCCGACCAGATCAACGCAGGGCAGCTGCCCCCGCCCCCGCCCCCGCCCCCCGACGGCATCAAGATCTAACGAGGTCACCCCTGAGTCGCGCGGTGCCGCGGCTCAGGGGGAACGACGAGCGACGCTCGCCGAACGGCAAACACGACTGCGCCGAGTCAGAAACCCGGCGCAGAATCCGGCGCAGCCGGAGCGAGACAAGCACCTCACGCGAACGCGGCGACCTGCGCCCGCCGCTCGCCTCGCGTCGATCCGAATCGACATCAGCCGAAGCGAAGCGAATCGAATCCCAGCGAATCTTAGGTTGAGGCGAGGATCTCGACGGCATGTGCCGTCATCACGACTTCCGAGCGCTCACCGCTGACGGCCTCCGGATCACGTCCAGCGTCTTTCTCGATGTGCTTGACCTGGGCCTCGGTCAGCGTCTTGCGCTCCATCGTGCCCTCCACGAGCGCCTGCTTCCCGCTTCCGTCCATCGGAACGGTGAAGGCGTGATCCTTCATGAGGATGCGGGCTTGAACGTCGCCGTTCTCGCCGTCCTTCACGACCATCCAGCAACCCTTGGCCTGGCAGACCGAAGTGATCTCGCCACGAACCTGAAACACTTCTTCGGCCGACTTGTTGGCGTCGAACTGCTCAATCGCCTTGGAGAGGGCGAGGCTCTCGGTGTTCGCGAAGGGGGAGCCGAAGTGGCCGGTCGCGCCGGGCGCTGGCGCCTCGCCGTGTTCGCAGCTTCCGTCCTCGTGGCCCTCCGCCATCTTGCCGTCTGCGTGGAGGCATCCTTCTTCCATGCCGCCCGCGGCTGCGACGGTCTTGTCACCCTCCGCTCCCTCGACTGCCTTCTCCTTCGAGGCGTCTTCTTTGGTACCGGCCGCTGCGGTGGCGTCCGTGGGCTTGTCCTTTGCGGAGGTTGCCGCCGGGGACGAGCAGGCCGCGAGTGAGGCTGCCGCGATCAAGGAACAAACAAAGAGCGAAGCGGGGTGACGAACATTCGTGCGCATGACGGCGCGAGTCTGTTGCGGCACACCTTGACTGTCAAATCGCTGCGATGCAGTCCTGTGCTCGGGTTGTGGTCGAGAACTCACACCCTTGCGGTCAAACCCGGCGACATGCACTCGTGGCCAATTGGCCGCTGGGCCAGGTCCTGGCCAGCGCTGGCGAGTTTCCGCGCCGCCGCGATCCCGCACTGAAGTTGATGTCGGTGTTCATTTTTCGCTGCTTGCACTGCTCCATCACGGGGCGCGCGGAGTAGGCTGCGTGGGTCCATGGGCGCGGCGAGCGAAACCGATCCCGATCGCGGCCCGGTACTGCGTCTGGGACGACTCCCCCTGCGCTCGCCTGTCGTGCTGGCTCCCATGGCGGGTGTGACGGACAGTGTGTTTCGTGGTCTTTGTCGCCGCTACGGCGGTGGTCTGTTCGTCAGCGAGATGGTGATCGCCCACACGCTGGTTCAGGGCTCGCTCAAGAGTAAGCTGGCGACGTCCTTCGCAGAGCATGATGCTCCTCGAAGCATCCAGCTCTTCGCCGTAGAGCCGGATTCCCTCGAGCGCGCCGTCTCACTCCTCGTCGGCGAGAGCGGCGTAGATCATATCGATCTCAACTTCGGCTGCCCGATGCCCAAGATCACTCGACGTGGTGGCGGCGCGGCCATACCCCTCCGGCCACGATTGTTTGCCGCGATCATTCGCGCGGCGGTCCGCCGATCCGAGGGCGTACCGATTACGGCGAAGTTTCGGATGGGTCTCGACGACCACCACCTGAGCTACCTCGAGAGTGGTCGCATCGCCCGAGACGAAGGCGCGGCAGCGGTGATGCTGCACGCACGCACCGCCGCGATGGGGTACGGTGGCCGCGCCCGCTGGGAGGCGATCGGCGCGCTAAAAGATGCCGTCGGTTCGTGCTTCCCGGTGCTCGGAAACGGCGACATCGCGTCGGGAGCCGACGCCCGGGCGATGATGGATCAAAGTGGATGCGACGGCGTGGTGATAGGCCGCGGCTGCCTCGGTCGCCCCTGGCTCTTCGAGGAGCTCGACCACACCGTGCTCGGCGCGCCAACGGTCATCGCGCCGAAGTGGGCTGAAGCAAAGGCGGTTGTGCTCGAACACCTCGCGCGTGCGATCGAACACCGCAAGGGCTGGGATCGTGGCGGCAACGAGCAGGACGCCGAGCTCGCTGCGCTTCGAGCCTTCCGCAAGCACCTCCTCTGGTACCTGCAGCCCTACCTCAACGCCGGTCGCGACCACGATGAAATACGCCGCGCAGCCGTCGAGGTCGCCTCCGCCGACGATGTGCGCAGATGTGCCGAGGCGCTCGATCCCGCGACAGCGCCACAGTCGGCGACGGCGAGCGCCTGGCAACGGGAAGATCGCACGCAGTCGCGCGTCGTGCTGCCGCAGGGTTGGCTCCAAGCAGCGCGAGCCGACTCGGAGGAGTCAGCGCCGAGCGAGCCGCACCAACGCCGCTGGTCGGCGCAGCTCCCGACGGATTGGAACAAAGGCGACAACATCGCGATCGACGGCGGCTAGCAGCGGTGCCAAGACGGGAAGGTCACGTGCGCGATCGCGACGTGAGTCGCGATCTGGGGCTCAGACGAGTCGCCAGCTGCATGGTCGTTGCGAGATCGCCGATGCCGGGGCAACCTAGCGGCGTGACGGATGATCGCCCAGCGACGCGCGGACGTCGATTCCTCAAACTGGCGGGGATGACGGCGTCCGTCGCGGGGAACTACGCCGGGACTCGCATCAAGAGCATGTTCCAGAGCAAGGAGGCGGCCGAGGCGGATCGCGAACAGAGCAACCGCGACGCCGGCACACGCATTGCGCAAACACTCGGCGAACTCAAAGGCGCCGTCATGAAGGTCGGGCAGATGGCGTCGATCGCCTCCGACATCCTGCCCAAGGAAGTCGCTGAGGCTCTCGGTAGCCTCCAGAAGAACGCGCCTCCGATGAGCTACGACGTGATTCGAGCTCAGATCGAGAGCGAACTTGGTGCGCCGCCAGAGGCGCTATTCCGCAGCTTCGATGAGACGCCCTTCGCGTCCGCCTCTATTGGTCAAGTCCACCGGGCAGTCCTCGACGATGGCCGCGAAGTGGTCTGCAAAGTGCAATATCCGGGCGTCGACGGTGCGGTGGATTCCGACCTCCGGCACCTTCGACTGGCGCTGAGCATGAGTGGTCTTGTGAAGGTGAGCCGCACCGCGCTCAACGAGAGCTTCGAAGAGCTTCGCGAGCGCCTCCACGAGGAGCTCGACTACACACACGAGGCCTGCAATGTGCGGCTCTTTCGCGCTTTCCATGCTCGCCATCCCTTCGTCGTGATCCCCGAGGTTGTGGGCGAGCGCTCAAGTAAGCGCGTACTCACGCTGACCTACGAGCCCGGCGATTCCATGCAGAAAGCGGGCGAGACTTACGATCGAGCGACGCTCGATCTTCTCGGGCTCCACCTCTTTACGGTGATGACCTCCGAGATCTTCGAGCTTGGGGCGATCCATGGTGATCCAAACCCCGGTAACTTCGCGTGCCGACCGAATGGGGACGTGGTGATCTACGACTTTGGCTGCGTCAAGCAGCTCAAGCCCGCGATTCTCTCGGCCTACCGAGACGCGATTCGATTTGGTGTGGAGGAAGACTACGTCATGGTTGAAGACGCGCTGCGTAGGCTAGGCGCGCGCAACCCCGCGGGGCCGGCAGTCGAGCCCTCCTTTTACAAGGCATGGCGCGACATCTTCGTCGTTCCGATCATGGCCAAGGAGCTGCTCGACTACGAGCACTCCACGATGCATGAGGACGTGATGAAGATGATCCCGAAGTCGATGCGCTACATGTCGAGTTTTCAGCCGGCCAAGGAGATGATCTTCCTCGACCGCATGGTGGCTGGACACTACGGCAACCTTCGAAGCCTGCGTTCTCACGTTCCGGTGCAGAGGCTGATCGGCGCGGCGCTGGAGGCATTTACGCCTGAGGCGCTTGAGTGTGATCGGCTGATGGCGCTGACCAATCCCGTTTAGTACGGGCAGGCCTATCGCCCTCAGCGCGTCCTCAAACGCCACGAAGGGCAGCGGCAACCCGCAGCTCGACTTCTTTGGGCGCACCCACGCCGTCCACTCGGCGCAGAATGCCGAGTTCCTCGTAGTACGGGACGATCGGGGCCGTCTCCGCGTGATACTTGGCGAGCCTCGCCTCGCAAGCCTCTCGCGTGTCGTCTGCACGCTGCACCAGTCGCGCGGCGACCTCCGGATCCTGCGCCGGGCGGAAGCTCAGGTGATAGATCTCGCCGGTGACTGGATCGCTGCGTCGCCCGACGATGCGTTCGACGATGAGCTCATCGGGCACCTCCATCAGCACCACAGCATCGAGCTTCACGCCGGCGTCGCGCAGTGCGGTCGACAGCGCCTCGGCTTGCGGACGCGTCCGTGGAAAGCCATCGAGGAGGAAACCACGTTCGGCGTCCGCCGCGGCGATGCGCTCGACCACCATCCCGATCACGACATCGTCTGGAACAAGGTCGCCGCGCTTCATGGCGGCATCCGCCGCGAGGCCAAGCGGCGTCTGACCCTTGACGGCGGCGCGGAGCATGTCACCGGTTGAGATGTGGGGAATCGCGTACCCTGTCGAGATCGCGGTCGCTTGAGTCCCCTTCCCTGCTCCAGGTGGTCCGACGAGAATGAGTCGCATCGGCGCGAGCCTGCCACGCGTGCAGGTGCGCCGCAACGCGTCCCCGCCGCGGCGCTACCGCGTTGCGATTCAGCCTGCTAGCAGGTTGTCGAAGAACCCCCGTGGAGTGCATGGCCGTGCAATCGATATGCAGACCGGGGCGCGAGGAGGGAGCGTACCGGGCGTACGTGACCGACGAGCAAAAAGACGAGCAACGACGGGGCTGCATGGTGAGTGCGCGGCCAGGCGCCGCGCGGGTTTTTTTTGACAGCCTGCTAGGGCGCGTTGCCGTAGAGGCTGTGGGTGCACTGCCCCTTGTCGCCGCACTCCCCGCTGTAGCAGTCGGCGTCGACGTCACAGGGGTCCGCGAAGGTGCCTAGGGGCACCTTCGTGAACTCGCATGCGCCGAAGGTCTCCAAGCACGGGTCGTACGCGATCTCTTTTCCGTAGGTCCCCAGATAGTAGCCAACTTGATTGGCCATGTAGGTCGCCGAATCCCAGATGTTCGCCTTGGAATGCGTTCCGACGATGAACACGTGCTGGCCGTTCTGCTCAAGGACTGGGATCGAGGTGCCGCTCACGCCATCGCCTCCATTGAAGGTCTTGACCGTGAGACGCAGGGGAGTGATGTCGCCGTTCTTGTCGGTCAAACGCGGGCAGTCCCAGCCATCGTTGCTCAGGTCCTTGCTGTTTGGATCGGCTGTGTTGGCGCTGTCGCTGTGATTGTCGACGTCGAGGAGCTGGCACTCGTACGCGTCACCGAAGCGCTTGAGCCAGGTAATCGACTCGGTCACCCAACCATCGATGAAGATGCGATTGATCGTCTTGTCGTAGTTTGGATGCGGCTGGAAGAGATAGTCGTGCGGCTCGCCGTTCTCGCTGGTGAAAAAGCCGGCCGAGCGCGCGATGTGCAGTCCCGAGGAGATCGGCACCGCGGGGTCGCCCGCCGTGATGACGCTGTAGACGTTGACGGGCTTGCGCTGGAAGGTCTTGTCGCCCTCGCGGAAGGTCAACGCGTACTGAGAGTAGTAGGGGGCGAAGTTGGCGGGATCCGCGGGCTCGATCAATGTCCCGGCTACCGCCATGACCTTGCGCAGGATCGGATTGGCGCGCTTGAGTCCCAGGCCGTGCTCGATCGAGACCAGCTCGTCCTCGGGATTGTACTCGTTGCCGCGATAGGTGAACGAGTTGTCGAAGGTCCGGATGATCTCGCCGACGAGCTTGGCCCCGCCACGCGGCACGCACTCTAAGGTCTGAGGATCGACGATGACTTGTTGATCGTCTTGGTAGAACTCGACCTGAACCTTGTCGAGGTCCTGCGCCGGAAGCCCCACACGGAAGGTGCCGATGATGTCTTGGTAGTAGTTGGGGTTGCGCAGATTCTGGGTGCCGGCCAACTTGTCGAGCTCGGCTTGTGGGAGGTCTCCCTCGCCGATTACGCGTCCACATCGGGCCTCTCCTGCCGTCAAGTTGACGACGCGAACGATCGTGCCGGCCTCGGGCGGAGGGATCTCGGCCACCACGTAGCGCTCATCGTCATTGCCATTGACGACGAGCTGGTAGAGGACGTACTTGCCCTCGTGCGGGTTGTTTGGGTTCTTCGGGTCGTGGAAGTACGCGCCGACCCACGCGGGGCCAAGCCCTTGGAGTCCAAAGGACTCAAAGACGCCGCCCTGCTCGCTCTTGAGAACAAGGTTTGAGAGTGCGCCGCCTCCAGACACCGGAACGGATGCGACGATGGTCGGCTCGACCGCGGGGAGCTGCGAAGACATGATGCCGCCAAGGCTGACGCCGGACGCGAGGAAGGGCGTATCAGGCCCGCCGATGTCGACCTTGCCATCGCCATTGAAGTCGCCGGCGAGGTCCTTCTCGCCGTCGCCATCGACGTCCCAACCCATCCGTCTCTTGCCGTCAAACCCGCGCAAGACACGGATCAGCATCATGTAGTCAACCAGGGTCTGTCGGAACGAGTCGCGGGTGCGTGCCGCGTCGACGCCGAACCAGGTGTCGCCCGAGTCGATCGCGCCGTCGAAGTCGATGTCGCGACCCCGCCCATACTTGAACAGATCGAGTGCAATCTCCATCCCCTGCGCATAGAGAAGGAGGCCCAGAAGGTCCTCTGAGGAGGCGGGAAACTCGATCCCGTGGTCGTAGGCCTCGATCATGCAACCCGCAAGTCCGAACTGCGAGTAGGTCGAGACGAAGCCGCCAAGACCATCGAGCCGGTTGAGGCCGTAGCCGTGGCCGTTCACGATCACAGGCGCGGGCATGTTCGCGTCCTTCTTGTACTCGTCACGGGGCACGACGCACCAGAAATAGACGCGAGAGACATTGACTTGAGATCGCAAGTCCGGATCTGCGAGATCCATGGGCCATACGCCATTGAGGCGGGGATCTTGCGATTGCAGATCCATGAAACTTGGCGAGAGGAAGCTCCCCGAGACATGGTACGCGGGATACTTGTGGCTCTTGATGATTGCCGAGATGTTGTTGGTGTTAAAGAGCTGCTGCGCCAGCGGCCCTACCAAGCGTGAGACTTCGTCGCCGGGTGCGATGTATCTCAGAGGGATCGGGTTGCCGAGCGGGTCGACTTCGTCTCGGAAGTAGTACAGCTCGTCAATTTCCGCCGGAAAGTCCTCGTCGATCCACGCGAGAGGGCCCGCTCCGTACATGCCATCGCGGATCGAGACGAGATCGTCGTGGACCGCCTGCGTGGTGAAGCTCCACGCGAACGCGAGGTCGTCGACTGCGACGCCGTACTCGCTCAGAGTTGGAAGCCCGCGCTCCAGGGTCTCGGTCTGCTCGGCGTGGTTGATATAGGGGAAGGGGCTCCGAACCGGCTGCCCGTCCTCACCCCGCAGTCGCGAGGTCACGTACACGCCGTAGGTCGTCTTGGGACGGAGGGGGATGACGGGACGAGCCGAAATCGTATGGCTCTGAGCGTCGTAGAAGTTGATGACGTCGTCGTACGCGTTGACGTCCGGATCCCCGTCGAGCAAGGGGTAGAGGTTCGGCTTGTCGAGGCGGCCATCCATGTCGATGTCCTCGCCGGGATCAAGCTTCCCGTTGCCGTTGCGGTCCTCGTCCCAGGTCTCGCTCCCAAGCACGGTCGTCGCGCTCTTGGGGTCGTGCTCAAGGTACAAGTCGGCACGTCGCATCAGCTCAGGGAAGGTCCCATCGCCGAAATCGAGCGGAACTGGCTCCCCGAAGGTCGGGGAGCCGGGCGTGACGTCGACCAGGAAGATCACGTCGTTGTCAAAGTTGTAGTCTGTCGGACCCTGGAGATAGTCGCGATGCCCCTCTAGGATTGAGGTGATGTCGATCGGCTCGTCGAAGCTGATCATGATTGGCTGGGTCGTGCCCCAGCCACTGAGCTGGTCGACCTTCTCGCGAAGAGCGGTCTCGAAATCGGTCGCGCCAAGAAGGCTGGCGTTGAGGCGGAGCCCGGTCGGCGACTTCGGGTCGCTTCGGGTCGCGATGTCGTTGGGGAGCGGCAGCTCGGGCAGAGGGCGCGCGCGCAGATCCCATTCGACCTTCGGGCCGCTGCCGGCACGCGTCTCGGCCAATCCCGCCGGGGCTTCCCCGCATCCCGCCAAGAGCACTGCCGCCGCTGCCGAGCTGAGCAGCAAGCGTCGGGTCGATGTCGCGCTCGGACGTAGCGACGGCCGCGTGTTCCCGGGTATGCGGGCGCCAATGACTGGGAAACAACGCGAATCGAAGCGACGCACCGGCAAACGCTAGCAGAGGAGGGCGCCTGGGCGTAGCACGATCGCTTCCGTCGATCGGCGCCGAAACTGCGTCGTGCCGGAGGGGCATCCTGCGTCAACGGAGCCGGGAAACCCCGGCCATGTGATCCCTGGTAGGACATCGAACGGGTCGGAGGCTCGGTGAGCAGGCCAGCGCCGAGCAGCCCCAACTCGGGTCAGGCGTCAGCTGCGAAGCTAGCAAATCTGGCTTGTGTCCCGCCTGAAACTATGGCGTGCTAGTCGCATGCGTCGTAATGCCCTCGGAGTCATTGGTGTAGCTCTCCTCACTTCTGTTGCGCTGTTCGCTTGTGGTGGTGACGACACCCGAGCCGACGCAGGAGACGGCCTCGACGCCGACGTTCCCGGCGACGGCGACGGTGACGGCGACGGTGATGGCGACGGTGATGGCGACGGCGACGGCGACGGTGATGGCGACGGTGATGGTGATGGTGATGGCGATGGTGATGGTGATGGTGATGGCGACGGTGATGGCGATGGCGATGGCGACGGCGACGGCGACGGCGACGGCGACGGAGACGGCGATCCTCCGTGCCAGACCAACGATGACTGCGTCGGCGATCCTGACGGTTCGATCTGCGACAACGGCGATTGCGTCCCTTGCACGCCGCAGCAAGACACCTGCCTCCCGGGCTTCTACTGCACTGCGGACAACGAGTGTTTGGTGGGCTGCGCGGATGAAGAGGACTGCCCCGGCGAGCCCGTCTGTGATCTCAACGACAACACCTGTAAGGGCTGTACCGACGACACCCAGTGCGCGGCAGGCAGTATCTGTGTCGCCAACGAGTGCGTTCCCGGCTGCAACGACAACAAGCCGTGCGCGCAGGGAACTGAGACGTGCTGCGACTCTCTCTGCGTCGACCTCAACGCGGACCCCAACAACTGCTTGGCGTGCGGGACGGTTTGCCAGGACTACAACAACGCCGAGTCGGAGTGCAACTCGGGTTGCACCCTCGGGCAGTGCGAAGCCGGCTGGAACGACTGCAACGGCCAAGAGGCAGACGGCTGCGAGGTGCAGGGAGAGTGCGCCTGCGTGCCCGGCTCACAGATCGATTGCTACACGGGTCCCATCGAGACCCTCAACATCGGCGAGTGCAAGTCGGGAAAGCGAACCTGCAACAACGAAGGCACGGGCTACGGCTCCTGCGTGGGAGACACGACCCCGGGCGACTACGACATCTGTTCCAACAGCAAGGATGACGACTGCAACGGCGTCATCGATGACGTCATCGACTCGGATTCCGACGGCTGGAGCAACTGCGCCGGTGACTGCTGTGACAACGTCCTCTGCGCAGGCACGCCGCAACTCATCAATCCTGGGGCCTTCGAGTTTGGTGGCAACGGTGTCGATGATGACTGCGATGGCATCATCGACAATCCGGTGTCGCTTTGCGACGGCGGCTTGAACGAGAATTCTTCGGTCGCCGTGGACTTCGCCCGCGCGATCGATCTTTGCAAGTTCACGACCGAGAACCCGCCGCTGCCGCAGAAGACCTGGGGCGTGATTTCCGGATCACTCTCGACCACGTTCAACAACACGGTGCCGAACCAAAGCCAGTACGCGATCCGTACCGACTGGGGCACGAACGCCGCTGACAACGTGCAGCTTGGCTCAAGCTACGCGTGGCTCTCAACCGGCAACGACGCGCCGCTTGAGAACTACCAGACGGGCGTGGACACCACGACGGGGTCCGGCTCGGTGCCGTCTGACTGGCTGGCGCTCAGTGGCGGCGTGGTGCCGCCCACACCCGGTTGCCCGACGACCAGCACGACCGCCAACGACCCGATGCAGCTCAAGCTGCGGATCCGCGTCCCGACCAATGCCCAGTCCTTCTCCGCGAAGTTCAGCTTCTACTCGAGCGAGTACGCCGAGTGGATCTGCACCTCTTACAACGACTACTTCGTCACGCTGATCGACTCGCAAGGCACTGGTAACCCGACCAACAAGAACCTCGCGATCTACACTGCGCAGAACAATCAGAAGTGGCCGGTCTCGGTCAATATCGGCTCGGCGGCGCCGGGTCTGTTTAGCTGGTGCAGCAACGCGGGCGGCTACAACGGCTGCACCACGAGTGCACCTCTCACCGGTACTTCCTTCGCCGGCGGCGTGGGCGGGGCTACGGGCTGGCTGACGCTTTCTGGCAACGTGAAGGGCGGAGAGACGATGGAGATCCGCTTCGCGGTATGGGATGCCGGCGATAGCATCTACGACTCGGGCATCCTTATCGACGGCTGGCAGTGGTCCGTTCAGCCGACCACCCCCGGCGTCATCCCGGGCTAAGCATGGGCACCAGGACGGCCGCCTGGGGTGGCCGTCCGGTAAGGGGCCCGAAAACCAAGACCCGAGCAGCGGGTCACAGCATGAAAGAGAGCACATGCCCAGCATGTGCTCTCTTTCGTTGTCGCCGGAGTCACCTGTGCATTCGCGAAAATGCGCGGACCTGGGCACTCAAGCGTCGCCCCGCATTGACCCATGCCGCTGGCCGCGTAAGGCTCGCGAGCATGTCCCCACGGTCCATCAGCAGACGACACGGCTCGGTCTTCGCGGTTAGCTTGGCGCTGCTGGTCAGCGCCCTTGCGTTGCCGAGCTTCGCGGACGAGGGACAGTGGACGCCCGATCAGATCAAGAAGCTCGACGCACGCATGCTCAAAGAGCGTGGGCTTGAGCTCACGGCGAACCAGCTGTGGAACGAAGAGGGCGACGAGCGCACCGGCGGACTGATGCGCGCTGCTGTCAACCTCTCGGGATGTTCTGCGGGCTTCGTTTCGCCGCAAGGCCTGGTTGCGACCAACCATCACTGCGCCTATGCGGCGATCCAGGCCAACAGCTCGGTCGAGCACGACTACATCGACAACGGCTTTCTCGCCCGCGAGAAGACCGAGGAACTCCGCGCCACCACCAACACCGTGCGCCTGCTCCGGCAGGTCAAGGACGTGACAGGCGATCTCGAAACCAAGTCCAAAGACATCGCCGACGACCGTGAGCGATATCAAGCCATTGCCGCGCGGCGTCGAGAGCTGATCGCGGAATGCGAAGCTCCGGGTGGACACCGCTGCGAGATCGCAAGCTTCTACAACGGCCGTGTGTATCGACTTTTCGACTACCTCGAGTTCACCGACGTACGGCTTGTTTACGCGCCGCCAGCGGGCATCGGTGAGTTTGGCGGCGAGATCGACAACTGGATGTGGCCGCGCCACACCGGTGACTTCTCGCTGCTGAGGGTCTACGCGGACGCTCAGGGGAATCCAGCACCCTACTCGCCCGACAACGTGCCCTACCAACCGGCCGTTTGGTTTCCGATCTCTCAAGACGGTGTCAACCCGGGAGACTTTGTCGGAATCCTCGGCTATCCCGGAACGACCCGACGCTACATGCCGGCGATCGAAGTCCAGCGCTGGATCGAGCAGGCGCTGCCCATGACCGTCGACCTCTATGGCAAGTGGATCGCTGTCCTTGAGGCGCGCGGGCTCAAGGACAAGGCAGCCGAAATTCGCGTGGCCGCCACCAAGAAGTCGTTGGCCAACCGCTTCAAGAACTCGCAGGGCATGCTCGATGGCCTGGACCACATGAAGCTATTGGAGCGTCGCCGAGAAGAGGACGCGGCGCTGACGAAGTGGGCACAAGACCAAGACGACGCCCGCTATCGCGAGGTACTCGACAATCTCAACAAGATCTCGGCAGACACAAAGGCGATCCATGCCCGTAGTGAGCTTCTCGCCGCACTGTCGCGAGGCGTTGGCACGGTCTCGATTGCGATCGATCTGGTGCGTTCTCGCCGAGAAGCACGCAAGCCCGACGCCCAGCGCTCAGAGGCGTACACCGAGCGCAACAAGGACCGCCTGTGGCGTCGGCAGCTCGGCCGAATCAAGGACTTTGACGCCATGGTCGACGAGCAAGTTCTTGCGCTGTTGGTGGAGAGCAACGGCGCGCTGCCGGAGGGCGAACGATTGGCGGCATTGGTCGACGTCGATGCCGCAAAGCTCGTCAAGTCGACCAAGCTGAGCAAGGAAACGACGCTCTCCAAACTCTGGACAAGCGCAACTCAGAGTGAAATTGAGCTCAACAAGGATCCCGCGATCGTCTTGGCGCTTGCGCTTGCACCCGAGATCGAAGCTCTTGAAGCGGAGCAAGAGCGACTTGAGGGCGCAAAGGCGGTCTGGTACCCGCTTTACTTCGACATGCTTGAGGCAGTGCGCGGCGGTCCGGTCTATCCCGACGCCAACGGCACCTTGCGCCTGAGCTACGCCAAGGTCCGTGGCTACGACAAGTGGGACGGCGCCAAACAAGAGCCGCAAACGACGCTGACACAAGCGATCGCCAAGCACACCGAAGAAAAGCCGTTCCATCTGCCGCAGAACATGCGCGACGCCGCAAGCTCCGCCGCCGCGAGCAAATACGCGGACAAGGACCTCGGCGATCTGGCGCTGTGCATGCTCGCCGACGGCGACACCACCGGCGGCAACTCGGGTTCGCCGGTCATCGATGGTAAGGGCCGCCTCATCGGCCTGAATTTCGACCGCGTGTGGGAGAACATCGGCGGCGACTACGCCTGGTTCGACGGTCACTCGCGAAACATCATCGTCGATGCTCGCTTCCTGCTCTGGCTCCTCGACGAGGTTGAGCACGCCGACACGCTGGTTGCCGAGATTACCGGCGCGGGAATGCCCACGCTTCCTGCGCCTGTCGTCGAAGCGCAACTCCCCGCCGAGGAGAGTGCCTCTGGCTCCGAGGCGCCGATGCCGGACGGTTCGGGCGGTGCAACAAGCCCAGAGGGAAGCCCAAGCGCTTCGCCCAAGGCTGCTCCAACGCAGACGCCTGGGGGCTGTGCGTGTCAAGCATCTGCGAGCGACACAGGCCCCAATCAAGGAGTCGGGCATTGGTGGTCCCTCAGCCTTGCGGTCGCTGGGATGTCGCTCCTCGCTCGATCTCGGCGACGTCGCGCGCGGTCAGCAGTGACCGCCCCGCGCTGCTAGCCTATCGTGAGTGAAGTCGCGGGCCGACGCCTTCCGAGCACGGGCGGAGATTGAGGCCGAGCGCTATGGCCCCGATCCCTGGGTCTTTGTCCGCGAGCTCGTTCAGAATGCCCGAGACGCGGGCGCGAGCCGCGTGGACATCCAATGTGGCCTGCGCGACGGCTACCCGACCGTCCTCGTGCGGGACGACGGCGAGGGCATGGCCTGGGAGGACGCCCAGCGCTACCTGTTCTCTCTCTACACCTCGAGTAAGGAGGGGGCGAGTGACAAGATCGGCTGCTTTGGCGTGGGGTTCTGGTCGATCCTTCGCGCGAGGCCGGTGGAGATCGTCGTCCGCTCTCGGAGCGCGACCTCGGCCGCCTGGGGCGTGGTGCTACGTGGCGACCTTGAGCAAGCGACGCGCGAAGACCTCCCGCATCCGCTCGGTACCACCGTTGAACTGACGCTTCCGCCGCAGGCGGACATCTCGCGGCGGGTCAAGGATGCCGCGCTGCAGAACGTTCGATTCGTGACGATGCGATCGAGCGACGCGCCGCTCAAAGTCTTCGTCGACGGCGAGGCGGTGCATCGACCATTCGCACTACCTGCGCCCTCGGTCGAGTTTCGTGCACGCGGACTGAGAGGCGTGGTGGCCTTGGCGGCCACGCCCGGTGTCGAGCTTTTTTCACGCGGCTTGCGGGTTCGCGCGGCGAGCAGCGTCCGTGATCTCGCGGGGGCGGGGAGCACGACCAAGAGCAGGGTTCGCTTCGCGGAGGTGCCCGGCGCGTTGGCTCCCAAAGTCCTGCTCGATAGCGCACGACTTGCGCTCCCGCTCTCGCGCAACGACGCGAAAGACGATCGCGAGCTGCGAGCCGTGATCGAGCGCGCCGAACTCGAAATCTCGAGGCTCGTCGAGGGCCAGCTCGATCGCCTGCGACCGCCAAGTCTCTGGGACCGAGCGACCCGCTGGTCCCGATCGGTCTCAAGCTTGAGTTGGCCGATGCGGGCTACGATCGGATTGCTGACCGGCATCGCGATCGGTGCCTTTGCCCTCGTCACTCCCTCGCTGCTCGGCTACCAATGGATGGGCAGGGGTTCGTCGTCAAGCACGCAGCAAAGCGGCGCACGCTCGATTGACGGCCCGGGGGGGCCGCAGCCAGGGGGGGCCGCCTCGGCTGCCGGCGCTCGCGAACCGCCTCGCGCCTATCACGATCTGGCCGGGCGCTATGCGGGCCCGAGCGCGAGTCTGCTGGAGAATGCGGTGCGAGATGGTGCGGTGGACCTGGGCTACGTGCCCAGTCGGGACAGCATTCATTTTGCGGTCCTCTATCCCGACCTGTCGCCAAGTGCCTCAACACCTGAAGATCGAATCATCGCGCGTGAGGACTGGCTCTGTCGCCACGACTGCGTCGAAGTCGACCTGAGCGTCGACGCGGATGCGGGGGTCCTGAGCCTCCCCCTGCCGCCGGGGCATCGCGTTGACTCGCACTCGGTTCGCATCGATGCCGACTCGCTCACGCCGCTTGCCACCGCGGATGGACGCTGGGTCGTCATGCTCCCCGCACCTCGCCACGGACGTCTTCGCTACCGCACAGGACCCGATGCGTCGATGCCCGCCCCGCCAGCGCGCGCAGGCCAGCTCCCTGCGGAGCTCGTGCGTTGGGTCGAACTCACGGCCGACTTGACGACCGAAGAGCGCGTCGCCGCGCTTGAGGACGCAGTTCGCAAACGCATCCGCTACGAGACCGGATCCGAGATCGTCGCGGCCTACGCCCAACCCGAGCTGCAAGACCTTAGTCCGATCGAGCGCGCGCTCGCGGTCGGCGCTGGTGACTGCGACCTCCAGAACGCGATGCTGACCGAGCTCCTCCGCGGGGCTCGCATCCCGGCCCGCCTCGCGGTTGGATGGGTCGGCGTACGCGGCCGTGCCGTGCCGGTGCTCCACGCGTGGACCGAATGGGTCGACGACCGCGGACACTGGCGGACCGCCGACGCGAGCGTCGAACTGAGGTCGGGCTCAGTCTCGCCGCGAACGCTCGGAGACAGCGACACTTCGGAGGTCGACGCATCGCAATCGTCGACCTCCCCGCTCAACGCGGGCTCGGCAGCCGTGTCGCGAGCTGGCTCATCGCCCGCCACACCCGCCACGAGTGATGGAGTCGAAGGTGCAAATCCATGGGGCCAGGCCAAGAGTTCCCGACACGATCCTCCGACGCGAACTCAACCTGGCGATCCGGTGGACTCGGCGCCACGCACCGGAGCAGCAGGCGGGCGAGAGGACCGCTTCGCAGGCCTCCGCAAACAGGCGAGCCTGAGGGACGCGCTTGCATGGAGGAAACGCGGATCCGCGAACGACCGCAACGATAGCACCTCGCAGGAAAGCGACGCTCATTGGTGGAGGAGCCTCCGTCCGCTCGGTGCCGATCCTGTCCAGATCGGTTGGCTCGCGATCTTGGTCAGCACCATCTCGCTCTGTGTGCTGGCACTGGCGCTTCTGATTCGCCGGCGCAAGGACAGCTCCGCAATGAATCTCGATCATGGCGCTGAGCTGGTCGAGATCCTGCATGGGGCGCTCACGCAGCCCGCCGCCTTCGCCCGAGTTCCCTCGATCTTCGAGCGACGCTTGATCCCGTGCTTGGGTGGCAGTGCGATCTCGATTCGCATGGCGCGGCAATACGCGAGTAGCGGCCGCCTCGCCTGCGCGAAACGAGGACAACTCTCGATGGCAGCGTTGCGTCATTCGGACCGCATCGTGATCGATCTTGACACTCCGGAGGGTCGCCGAGCCGCTCTCCACCTCGGTGCCTTCGACCTCGATGTCTTCAGGGAACTCTGGGAGCGCGCAGAAGGTTCAGCCGTGCTTGAGCGAGTCGAACGCGAGCTGGCCCGCGCGGGGCAACCTACCCAACTCCGCATCAGCGCCGTGGCCGCTCGCCCGCTGAGCGTATGCCCGCTCTCGACGGTGGATGCCGCGAGTGGCCGTGCAGCGCATCGAACACTTTGCGCGTTGATCGACAGCAACGCCCCCTTGTTGCAGCGCGCCCGCGCAATCCAGGACGAGCGACCGGCGTTCGCGGCGTTCATGATCGCGGAGTTCGTACTCGCTCGAGCACCCGAGTTCGTCGATGCCGAAGAGTCCACGCTGCAAGCGCTAGGACGCCAAGCGGTTGCTGAGGCAGACCAGGGACGGCGAAATGGCGCGCGAACGGAGGGCCGAACATGACCCCGCGCGGCCCATCTGAGGAGGGGCAGATTCGGCGCGCAGAGGACCGCGAGCTGGATCGCGACAAGCCAGTCCGCCAGGCTTTAGAGGTCGACTCGCTCTTCTCGATCGACTTTGAGGCGGAGCGCCGCAAGGTCCTTGGCGCCGCGCTCGCCGACCCGAGCGATATTCTCAGCGAGCTCGCGCTCGCAGCACGCTCCCGAGGTGCGAACCAACTCTGGATACGATGCTCGAAGGGCACCGTTGCAATTCGTGACGACGGAGCCCGCCTCCCATCCGCGGTGGTGGCAGAGTTGGCGGTGCTGATGGACGGAGCCGCGGACGCGCGAGCGCGTCACGGCGCATTGGCAAAACTCGAGGAGTCTCATTGCCGTGGCTGTCTGGCGATGGCCTGGCACGCGCGCGAAGGATCGCTCACGATCTCGACGGCAGATCAGCGTGTTGGCGAGCGACTGGTCATCACGGCGGGCGGCGAAGTCCTGCTGCGCCCGCTCGCGCCGCCTCTTGCCCCCGGCTCCACGATTGAGCTTGCAATGCAGCCGCCGGCGTATGGTGCAGCCGTGGCACGACTGATCGAGCGGGCCAAATTTAGTCCGCTTCAGATCTCCATCGATGACGAACCGATGCGACGGGAGCCACATGCGTGGCTGCTCAAGAGTGACCTTCGCGAGCCGTTCATCGGCAGGGCAGCTCTGCAAACGGAATCGCAGACCCGGGTGACGATCCTGGAGTACGGTGTCGTGTGTGCGCAACTCGGCCTAAGTGGTGCGCCCGATCTTGAGTTGGTGGTTGAAGTCGGCGGCCACGCCGGCCCTCGCGCCGGTCCAGGTGATCTTCGGCAACTCGTACAGACACACGCGAGTGCACTCGTTGGGGCCGCGGTGGTCGAATTCGTAAGACGGGCCGGCCAACCTCGCACGCTCTCACTTCGACAGTGCAGCCGACTCTCACGGTTGCTTGCACAGGCACAACGCCACGATCCCCGGCTCACCGCGTTGCGCGACGTGGCGGTCCTGCCACTGCGGACCCCCGAGTCCATCGAGTTCATTTCGCTCCGCGATCTGGAACGAGTCGTTGATGCCGCGCCTGGTCGACAGATCGACGTCATCGACGCCGCCGACGCGGGCGCTCCCGGCACGGACGACGCGAGCGCCGATCTTCGCGCGCTCGTGCTTGAATCCGCTGACCGCGCCGCAGTCGCGGCAAGTGTTCAGGCGAGCTTCTCGCTGCGCAGATCCGCCTCTGCGGGCCGCCTGAGCCGCGGAGGCTGGCGCAGAGCGCTGCTTGAGCACTTGCTGTCGCCCGCCTCATGGCTCGCCGGACGACTCGCAGCAACGGTGCGGGAGGGCGAGTACTCACACGATGAGAGGCGCCTCGTCGACGCGCTACGACTCGAGTGCGGGGAGCAGGTGAGGATCGTGCTGATTCAGGGCCGGCGCGCGCCATTTCGCGTGGGATCTCGGCTGTACCTTGCCCGCGACCATGCGCTCGTCAGTGCGTGCGCGCGCGCACATGCTGCCGGGTCCTTGCCCGCATACGTAGCGCTACGAGCACTCGGCAGCGAGCCCCTGACGTCTGCGGCGCGCAAGCGCGCGCGCGACCGATTTGGCGATCCCCTGCTCTCCCGAATGGAGTAGGGTTCTCGCACCG
This sequence comes from uncultured Nannocystaceae bacterium, assembly GCA_964626165.1. Classification (GTDB taxonomy): domain Bacteria; phylum Myxococcota_A; class Polyangia; order Nannocystales; family Nannocystaceae; genus CAZVEM01. Next base: position 3,013 of record CAZVEM010000016.1, on the reverse strand, counting down.
ATGTCGATCGTGCTGCTCGTCGTGATCGTGAACCTTGCCGCGTTCTTCATCGGAGGTGCGGCGCTGTTTTGGGCGTACCACATTCGTCGTCGAAACGACGCCGATGCCTGGAAGCATCAACCGCGTAAGTTTCAGACGGCGAGCCAGATCGTCGAGAAACTACCGCTCGTGTTGGTCAACGGCCTGATCCTCAACACCGGGATCGGCTTTGGATTCCTCGCCATCTTCTCTGGCTGGACGACCATCGAATGGGATGCCACAGCGATGGACTGGCGTACCCTGGTCATCGGGACGATCGCGCTGCCGTTCTGGTATCACCTCATGCTCTTTTACGTGCATCGAGCGATGCACATCCCGTGGCTATTTAAGCGGGTGCACTACTTGCATCACCGCGACAAGGCGCCGATGTGGTTGGATGCGCTCTACGAGCATCCAATCGAGGCGGCGTGGGGCGCCGTCGTGATTGTGTCACCGCTCTTCCTATGGCCGATCTGGTGGTGGTCCTACATCGCGTTCTTCGCGATGGTCGGCGCTCACGAGATCATCGACCACGCAGGGATTCAGATCGATCTGCCGCTTCTGTCGAAGAGCAAGAGCCATGACGAGCACCACCGTCGGTTCGACTGCTACTACGGCCAGCTCCTCCCGACGCTCGACTGGCTGCATGGCACGGATCGACTGCCGGACCGCGTCCGCAAGGCCGCTCCCTCGCCCAGCAAGAGCACCATGTCGGAAGTCCGCGTGCCCTGTCCTACTCGTGAGGACGACGCCTCGGTGCTCAGCAAGTCGACCGACGCGTAGCCGCCACGGCGATCCCAACCGAAGCGAGCTGAGCGCATGCGGCAATCATCGGCGGAGGAGTCGTCGACGGATCCGGGCGCGGATGAGCGCGAGGTCGCAGCTTCGAACTCAGATGCGGACGACGTGTTGGACGCATTCCGCGATCTCGCGGCGGGCAGGGATGCTCGCAAGGACGTGGCGATCTTGGAGGGCCGCGTCGTGATTGAGAGAGCGCTGCAGTCGGGCGCGAAGCTGCGCGTCGTGGTCGGAACTGCGGAGGCGATCGCGTCGCTCAATCTCTCAAGTCAACACGCCCTGAAGCTGCGCTCCTGCTCCGCCCAGGAGCTGCGTTCGCTGGTGGGCTTTGACTTCCATCGAGGCGTCCTTGCAAGTCTTGAGCGACCCAGGCCGCGAACGATCGCGCGGCTCGTCGAGGAATGGCCGGTCCTGGGCCTGGTGCTCGTGTTGGATCGCATCGCCGACCCGCGCAATGTCGGCGCGCTCCTTCGCACGGCGCGCGCCTTGGGCGTCACGCAGGTGGTCCTCGGCCCGGGATGCGCGGACCCCTATCAGCGCATCGCCTTGCGAGCCTCGATGGGCAACACCTTCGGCGTGAGACTGTATCAAGCCGAGGACCTCGCCGGCGCGCTCTCGTCTGTCCGAGCACAACTCCACGCCCGGGTGTGCATCGCGACACTGGCCGCCGACGCGGCGCTCGTGGTCCCGGGTGCACCGCCACCGACAGCCGCACGACGCGTCCTGGTCGTGGGCAACGAGGGTGAGGGGGTGAATTTGGCCGTTGAAGCACTCGCCGATGAGCGCGTTCAGATCCCTGTGGCACCTGGCAGCGACTCGCTCAATGTCGTCGTCGCGGCCTCAATCTTGCTTTGGTGGCTCGCTCGGGCTTCAGAGGCCCCGATCCGCAACTCGCTTCCCGGGTAGCACGCGCAAGAGAATCGACTTGAGGTAGTTGCCCTCGGGAAATGCCGGCAAGGTCGGGTGATCGACGTCAGCCCCTCCGCGTTCGAGGACTTGCAACGCGCACTTTTGTTGATGCGCGGCCTCGCGCAACGTCTCTTCGAAGTCGGACCAGTTCACGTGGCTGCTGCACGATGCCGCGAGAAAGAGTCCATATGGTCGGGTCATCGCGATGCAGTCGACGTGCAATCGCTTGTAGGTCGCCAGCGCTGGACGACGCGCTTGCTCGTTGGGCGCGAAACTTGGCGGATCCGAGATCACGAGATCAAAACGACGGCCGCTTGCGCGAAGATCGCCCAGCATCGCCGTCACGTCCGCACAGCGGCCTTCGTGATCTTGAGGAGCCAGACCGTTGATGCGCCAGTTCTGATCGCAGAGTTCGATAGCCTTGGGCGCGACGTCGATCGACATGACTCGCCGCGCGCCGCCCAGACCAGCCGCAACCGAGAATCCGCCGGTGTACGAGAACAGGTTGAGAACCTCCAGATCCTTCGCCCACGCCCGAACCCGCGCTCGCGCGTGACGATGGTCAAGGAACATCCCCGTCTTCTGCCCCCGCATGACGTCCACGAGCAGCTGCATTCCGTGCTCTTGGATCGTAGTGAGTTCTGCCGGCATCTCGCCCCAGGCTAGCTCCGACTTCGCAACCGAAAGCTCCGGGTCGCCAGCAAGTGGCGCTGCCGCGCTTGGCTCTGGGGCGCGTCCTTGCTCTCGCTCAAGTCTGGCGACCTGATCGCGTGCGCGCCGGCGGATCAGACTCCGCACGCCGGCGTCACGGAGCAGTGGCGTCAAGAACTCCTCGATCTCCGCGCTCCAGCTTCGCATTCCCGCGCCGTCACACTTGAGGACGGCGTGCTGGGCGTAGCGATCGACCACCACGCCGGGCATGAGGTCGCCTTCCCCATGGATGCAGCGATAGGCATCCGTGTTGGGCAGCGGCATGCGAGATCGTAACGTCAACGCCTGACCGGCTCGCTCAGCCATGAAGTCGACATCGAGGGGTCGATCTTGCAGGGTCCACACGCGCACACCGATCTGTCCCTCGTCCGCGATACCGCGTGCGAGAAATCCTCCTCGGCGGTCGAGCACCGTCACCACGTCACCCGGCCGCGCGCTGGCGAGATCGAGGGCATCACGCCAAATCCATGGGTGGCCGTGAGCGACGTTTCGCTCAATGGGTTTGCGCAAGCGCGCGACGCACCTGCGGTGCCCCACGACACGGTGCTAGCCCGCAGCCGCGGCGACTGCAAGGGCG
>CAZVEM010000015.1:0-38297 GCA_964626165.1 uncultured Nannocystaceae bacterium | reverse complement strand
ACGGCGACGGCGACGGCGACGGTGATGGCGACGGCGACGGTGACGGCGACGGTGACGGCGACGGTGAGACGTGTGCCCCCATCTCGGCGACCATCGATGGCGAGGGCGGTGTCCTCGAGCTGTGCGGCGCACGCCTTGAGGTCGACCCCCAACTGCTCGAGACGCCGACCACCTTCCAACTCTCCGTCGTCGAAGATCCGACAATGCCGCTGCCGGAGGACCGTGTGCTCGATGGCCGCGTCTATCTCCTCCAGGCAAGTCCGGAGCTCGGCGAGCAGGAGCAGGTTCGCCTGGTCATCGAGCACGAAGCCGACGAGCTGGTGCGCGGGCTCGCACGCCTGCCCGACGGCGCCGCAGCGTGGGAGAAGATCGCGATTGCCGAGTCGATCGATCTTCCGTTTCGAACAAGGCTTCATCGACTCGGCCACTTCGCGGCACTGCGTGACACTCGAGCGTCGCCGACCAACAACACCAGCGGCATCGGCTCCGTGCTGACCTTGGAGGCGGAGTACCAAGGCCAAGTCTGGACTTGCTCGCCGAGCGACAGCAGCTTCGCGTTCGCCACCGCGACACCGGAACTGCTGTGGTCGGCCACCGCGAACTGTGAGCACTTCGGCCAGGGCGACGAGGACTGGGCACTGAGGGTCGACCTTGGGCTCAACGCGGCCCTCAGTCAGGACACGCTCGTGCAGGTCTCGATGTCCAACGCGGACGGTTCGTGGGCCTACGTATTCCTCTCGGATTGGATGCCCGACCCCAGCGCATTCTCTGCGCAGGTCATCGACGGCGTCATTGAGGGCGAAACCGACGTCATGATCTGGATGGGGCCCGACGATTCCCGAGCCATCACGGTCCGCTGGCGCTTCGCGTCCGAAGGCTTTCACTTCACGGACTAGCAGGCTGCAAAAACAGCCGGCGCGGCCAGGCGCCACGCGGGTTCTTCGACGACCTGCTAGTCCTCATTTCGATGACGCACGTGCGTGCCTTTGGGGGCCGCGCATGGCGTTGCGACTCCAAACCTTGACGTCGACGCCGCCGTGCGGTGCGGCGAGAATCGGCTCCATTGCGACGCCGAGACAGGTTCGGACGCGGGCATCCGGTGTCACGATCACAAGTCGCTGGCCAGGATGCGCAGCGATGCGAGCGGCAAGTGGGCCGTACACGTTCGAGCGAAGATCGCCGCCTCGCAGTCGAATACCCCAGGGAGGGTTCGTGACACAGAGCGCGAGCTCGCCGTCGGGCCAAGGCGCCCGATCGAGCGGTGCGACCTGAAGCGAAATGTCGTCTGCGACCCCCGCATGGACAGCGTTGCTTCTTGTGGCGGAGATGGCCGCGGCATCGCGGTCACTTGCCCAGATCATCCTGCGCGCGGTCGGGGGTGCTTGTTCGGCGCTGACCGCAGCAGCACGCGCGCGCGACCACGACGCGGCGTCGAAGCGCGTGCTGTGCTGCCACGAGAACGACCGCATCAGCCCCGGAGCGCGACGACGCGCCAGCAAGGCTGCCTCGATGACGATGGTGCCCGAACCGCACATCGGATCAATCAGCGGCGTGACGCCGGACCAGCCGCTCGCGCGCAAGGTTGCTCGCGCTAGATCTTCGCGCAGCGGCGCAGCGACGCTGGCGAGGTGATGGCCTCGTCGATGGTGGCCCCCACCCGCGGCATCGAGAGAGAGGACGCAGTCATCGCGATCGAAACGCACCTGAAGGGTAAGCGGCGGAGCCTCGCTGCTCGGGGCAATCGTCATGTGTTGCGGCGGCTGCTTGGTCGCTCCGCCTCCCCGTGGCGCGGTTTGTTGCTGGGCGTCGGCGTCCATCGCGACACTGCCGATGCGCGGCTCGAATGCCCGCCGGATCCGCTCGGCGATCGCGGCCGTATGGTAAAGGCGCGACCGCTTGGCCGTGACTTCGATGCGCCACGGGGATCTCGGACGGATCCATTCCTCGATCTGGACCTTTGCAAGTCGTCGCTCCAGCTCGGAGAAGGAGCGCGCGTGGAATGCAGCGATGCGCACGAGCCAATGGGAGGTGCAACCCGAACCCAGCAGCGCGATCGGAAGCTGGTCGGGCGACAGGTGGCATACACAGCCACCGCGCTCGCTGCGATCGACAACGATGCCCAACTCCACCAGCTCTCGCGCCACGATCTCTTCCAGACCCGGAAGGCAGACGGCGAAACACTCGAGCTGGGACAACGTTGCCACGGACGAGAGGCACCCTAAGGTGCCTCCCTTATCCGATCAACACGCGACGGCATCTCCCAGGGACGCCCACGGCGGCGTCGCTCGACGCTCATTGGGTTGTTCGCAGAACCTCACGCGGCATCGAAGACCACCACCGGTCGGCGCCGCGAGGGGCTGCGCGAACGGGCGGTGATCGGCGCGGCGATCACCGGCGAGGGGCCGAGGCCTACTGCGCCATCATGCGGGTCCAGGAGAAACCTGAGCAGCCGGTGGTTAACGAGTTCACGTCCGCATTGGTCGTCGCCAGCGCGGCCTCCTCGGTATCGGCCGCGAAGGCAATCTGGCAATAGTAAAGGACTCCCAGGTCATCGTAGCCCCAGTTGAACTTCGACCAGAGTCCCATGTTAAAGCCATTGGTCTCAGCGTTTTGCGCGACGACGTAGCGTTGCGCATTGTCGTAATCCGCGATGATGAAGGTGTCGGAGGCGCTGCCAAAGCTTGAAACCCATTGGGCGTCGGAGATGGCGTGTGTGCTCCCATACTCGTCCTGCCAGTTGCCGGCGATCTCGAGGCCGCCGCCGCCCGCGTCCTCGCCGCCATCCTCGCTGATGTCGCACCCGCTGAGCGATCCGGCGAACACTCCGAGGAGGAGCGTGGCTGGGACCAGGCGGAGGGCGCGAGAGACGAGCGTGGGAGAGGCCGCGGAGCGTGAGCTCTGAGTTGAGATAGTTGCGATCGATTGCATGATGTTGCCTTCTGAGGTTGCAGGGCTGTGGTGGCCCGTGGAGAGGGTGCTCATCGCTCCACCTCGATGAGGTTCACGACACGACGAGCCGCGGATCGGCCCGACGCGCCCGCACTGCTCCCGTCCCCGAGCGAAGTCTGGGAGGCACCGCGTTCCACGCGACCGCGCCCGTGGCCACCGCGCTGCGGTAAACCTTCGGGACGGGTGGCGATGTCTCGATGCGGTTCCATGACGTCCCCAGACCTCCCCACGAGGTCGTGCAGTGACAGAGCCAAGCCGCGCGCTGGCGCGGCCTCGACACTCTCGGCAGGTCTTCGGACTCGTGGGTCATCCTCTACCGATCGCTTCCCAGCCCGATGGGCCAGTGCTTCTGATCGGCTTTGTCGCCACTCACCGCTGCGGGGGCAGTCCCGGACTTGCACCGGATTCCCTCTTGCCTCGACGCGCGCCGTCGCGCGCCGAACCGGGAGCGCGGGAGTGGTAGCGCCCCACGAGGGCCGGCGTCAAGCAGCCCTGCTAGAAGAGCCGCATGACCCACCCCTGGCACGATTTGCCCAACGATCCCGACTCGCTCGAGCACGGATTTTGCGCGGTCATCGAGATCCCGAAAGGCTCAAAGGTCAAGTACGAGATCGACAAACCGAGCGGCCTGCTTCGCGTGGACCGCATCCTCTACAGCGCGGTGCACTACCCGGCAAACTACGGCTTCATCCCGCGTTCGTACTGTGACGACGGCGACGCGCTCGACGTGCTCGTGCTTGGCGACGAGTCCGTCGTCCCGCTCGCCATGATGACGGCGCGAGCGATTGGGGTGATGCACATGGAGGATGACGGCCGCGGCGACGACAAGATCATCGCCGTGCATGTCCACGACCCTGCCTACGCGGACTACAAGGACATCTCCGAGCTCCCCGCACACACGATGCAGCAGATCCGTCGCTTCTTTGAGGACTACAAGACGCTCGAAGCCAAGGCGGTCAAAGTCGACGTGCTCGGTGGTGCCTCGGACGCGCGAAACGTCATTCGCGATGCGCTCGCGCTCTATCGCCGCGAAGAGCAACGACTGCGCGGTTGGAAGTAAGGGGTGACCTCACGCGCGCGCGGACGCGGCGTCGGCACGATGGGCCGGCTTCTCCGTGTGTGCAGCCACGCGGCCCAGCTGCCGTCTCGACGCGAGGCGCTGGGCTAACCGCGAGCGCGCGCGAGCGCGTGCTCGAGTTCGCCATCATCGATGCCAGCGCTACGACCCAGCGCGAGGAAGTTCGCCTCGCTCCTGTCGAGATCGGCGGCCTCGAAGACGATCGGGGCGATCAGTCCCATCAGGCGTGCCCGATCCTTACGAGTCAGCGTGCTCAGCTCACGGCCGAGCGAGGTCGGGTCATCACCGCCGTCGACGCGTTTCTCGAGCAAGAGGCGCTGTTCACGGGAGGTCGGCAGCACCTCGAGCAGCGCGTCGATGAGCCCGCGGTCGGGCACGGGCACGGGGCCGCCGCCCCCCAAGATCGAGACACAGGACCGGAGCGTCCGCTCCGAGAAGGCCTGGTCGTTCATCGTCCACGCCTCACGCCAGTACTCGAGCTGTACATCCTCGACGCCGATGTGTCGCGCGATCTCTCGGAGCGTCTCGACCTCGGCCTCGCAACGATCACCATCGACGAGCGCCATCTGCCACGCGTGCTCAAGCAACGCACGATGCGAGCTTGGATCTGGGATGGGCAGCTCCAGGAATCGCGCACGCAGTCGCTCGGCGTCGCCGATCAACGCCATCCACTCTGCGTAGTCATCGGCGCTCGGCTGATCGTCCAGCATCATCAGCAAGCGGTCACACTCCGCAGCTTCTAAGACGCCATCTGCGTGCGCGATCAGACCACAGGCGACGAGGACCCACTGGGCATCGAAGGGCAGAGGCATGGCGACACTCTAACAGCGCCGCCTGTCGAACGCGCATGGCGCCGCAACGCGCCGCATCGCGTTGCAGGCGCGCGATGCCCGATCTGGCGTTGGATCTGGCGTCGCCACAGGAATTGGCCGGTCTCGGCCGATGAACGAAGGGGCTCGCAGGGCGAGGCGATTGGCCCCTTGAGAAGATTCGCGAGATCTCTTGCCCCGGGCTGCGCGAACAAAACTCCTTGCTAAGCTCGCGCCCGCATGACTTCCCGCTCCAAGACTCTCGCGCTCCTCGCCCTTTGCACCGCTATTCTCGCCCCCACCGGCTGCGACCGCGGCGGAGCGTCGACGGACCAGCCTGGTGGCAAAGGCGACGACAGTAGCGCCAACGCGCTGAAGGTGGTCCTTGAGGGCTCGCATCGCTCCGCCGAAAACAAGGCGCGTGACGTCTATCGCCACCCCGCAGAAACGCTCGCGTTCTTCGGCGTCAAGCCGACCTCCACGGTTGTCGAGCTGTGGCCCGGCGGCGGCTGGTACACCGAGATCCTCGCGCCATACCTCAAGGACGGCGGCAAATTGATCGTGACGAGCCCCGATCCCAACGGCGATGCCGAGAGCCCCTACGTCGCGGCCGCGAAGCGCTTCGCCGAGAAGTTCTCCGACACTTCCAAGTTCGGCACGCTCACGACGGTCATCGTCGGCAACGAGCCCTTCTCGCTTGGCGGGCCCGGCAGCGTGGACGTCGTGCTGACCTTCCGCAATAGCCACGGCTGGTACGCCGGCAACCGACAGGAAGAGATCTATGGAGCCGCCTTCGCCGTGCTTAAGTCGGGAGGCACCTTCGGCGTGGTCCAGCACCGCGCGCCGGAGGGCGGCGATGCGAAGGCGTGGGCCGAAAAGGGCTACCTGCCCGAGTCCGTCGTGATTGAGGCTGCCACCAAGGTTGGCTTTGTCCTCGACGCCAAGAGCGAGATCAACGCCAATCCCAAAGACACCCGCGACTATCCAGAGGGCGTGTGGTCCCTTCCGCCCACCCTCGAGAAGGCGGGCGACAACGCGGAGCGCTACAAGGCGATCGGCGAGAGCGATCGCATGACATTGCGCTTCAAGAAGCCCTAAGCGGTGATCAGAGGTTGTGAATGGATCGGCTCGAAGCACGATCCGGGCCCGTCATGAGTCATCGGCCGCTGATGTCTCCAAGGCTCTCTCCTCACGCCTCGACAGCGGCGCGAAGACAGAGCCCTCGGCTCTTCCCTTCTGCGGGAATGCTCCCTGACTAAGGGGTTGCGTCAGGGGCTTCGGACTTGGGCTCGACGCTACCGGGATCCTGTGCCGGCGGGCTCTCGCGGCCGCGAAGCCCCGCGGGTAGTAGCGGGGTAGGAGGGAGCTTGGGCGAGGGCCTGTCCTCACCGCTCCCGCGCTGACCGGGCCGACTTCGAAGATCGATGCTCTTGGCGGCGCCGGACGCTTTCGTCCCGTCGTTGGGGGGCTGTTCTCCCGCCGTCGCCGATTCGCCGGGGTTGCCCTCTTCGCTTGCATCGCCCACCGCTGCTTGCCCGCCGACCGGGGCCGGGGCCACCGGCGCTGCCGCAGCGGCCTGCTTGCCCGCGCCGCCCAAACCACCCAGCGGCACGATCAGCGCTTCGACACGGATGCGACCCGTGGTGCCGGTGATGATCTCAACGGGGCGAAAGCTCAACGCCTCGCCCGTGGCCGGATCCGTGACGACGAGGAGATAGTCGCCAGGGGGCAGGAGCGCTTGAGTGCGAAAGTAGCCGTGCTCGTCGGTCCGAGTGGTCACAGAGGCCCCCTTGAGCTTGTCCACGCGTGCGCCAGCCTTGTGGGGATGCACGCCGACGATGACGTCCGCGAGGCCGACACCGAGTCGGTCATCCGGACTCTCGCCGATCACGTTCCCCTCGATGACCGTCATGTTGCCGTGCCCATGATCCGCGTAGGAGCACCGTGCGGAGTCCGGCGCGAATCCGGGGATCCCGCGGTCGGAATTCGCCGGCGCATCGGGGCAGGTCGCGGGGCGACCATTGGCGGCAACGTGCGGAAAATCGAGCGTTGCCTTGCTTCGATCGCACGCACTCGCGAGCGTCACGACGCCCACGAGGAGCAAGAAATAGGTGTGCGCGTGCCGTGATCTCGCACGCGTCCGTGCGCGGCCGCTCGAAGGCGCACTGGCGCTCGGTCGCGAGAAACGAAGCTCAGGACGTGCCGCCATGACAAAGATGCGTGAGGTCAGCGAATCGCTCGCAGGGCGCGGAGCGTGCCGCGCGTCGCGACACCGCGCCATCCTGCGAGCATGCGAGAGGCGCAATCGAATGTCACGCCAGACCGATTCGGTGCTCTGCGCCTCGTCGGCCGAGCGCGTCGACGCTGTGCACCCGCATCCGCCACGCCGCGGTGCGAACCCCGATCCGCACGCAGATCCACGTCCGCGACGGGAGTCACCCAAGCCCTTGGCCTTTGGCGTGAACCCAGCACCCGCCTGACGCGGTGCCAGGGGCCCCACAGGCCTCGATCGCCCTAGAGCGACGGAGGGTGGCGGGAGACCGCATCGACGCATCCCGCGACGGGCGTGCCCTGCGTCCGTGAGAAAACGACGAAGACGGGCGCAGCACGCAACTCCCTACCCGTTTGGCGCGCCCGGGTTGACCGAAGCGGGTAGGCGGCCCAAGCTCGACCCCATGCAGGGGCAAACTCGATCGAGTCAGGATCGCTATCAGCAACCGTACGCACCGGGCGCGTGGCCATCCGGACCCGAGCAACCCTTTGGCCATCGCGGCCAGAAGGACCTGCATGCAGGCGTCGAGCGCTTCATGGCGGGTGTCTTTGGGTGGATGGCCCTTGGACTCTTGGTCACTGCGGGCGTGGCGATGCTCCCGGCCATCGATGGCTACGTCACGGTGATTCGCCTCTTTGAGGCGTTCCCGGCCGTCCGCTGGCTGTTCTTGCTCTCGCCGCTGCTCGCATCGTTCTTCGTTCCCTCGATCATTGAGCGGGGCCAGACGGGGCAGGCTGCTGCAGCGTTCTTTGGCTACGCCGCACTGATCGGTCTCGCCCTCTTTTGGATCCCGCTGGTCTACTCTGCGGTGTCCATCGTCGCGGTGTTCGCGATCGCAGGCATGATGTTCGCGGGCATGGCCGCGATCGGCATGTTCACCAAGCGCGATCTCTCTGGCATGGGACGATTCCTCATCATGGTGCTCTGGGGCATGATGGCCGCCTGGTTGCTGTCCCTCTTTATCCCCGGCATGTACTGGTACATCGCGGCGGTCGGCGTTCCGGTCTTTGCGGGCCTGACTGCCTGGGAGACGCAGGCCATCAAGCAGGTCTACCTCAAGCAAGGTGGCCGCTCGAACCTGGCGATTCTTGGCGCGCTCATTCTGTACTCGTCGTTCATCAACCTTTTCCTGTTCCTCCTCCGCCTTTTTGGCGGCGGTCGCGACTAGCTTTCGGTGATGAGGTGAGCGGTCGAGACGCACCACGGCACGGTGCGCCCGCAAGACCCGCAGAATCTCGTTGAGCGCCGGCCCCGCTTTGGTCTTCAGACCTGGCGGCGGCCGGTTGTGTCGCGTAGGAATGTCGTTGGAGACACCTGACGTGAAGCTTGAAGGACGGATCTTGTGGCTGACCGACAATGCCGAGCAGCTGAACGCGCAACTCCAAGGGGAGTCGCCCGCGGCTCTTCCGGCCGCCGCGCTCCATTTCGGCGTCAACACCGATCTCATGATCTCGGGCGCCGCCTGCACCCTTGGCTACACGCCGGACATCCTCGGACCGTGGTTCCTTGAAAACTTCAAAGAGGTCGTCCGCAAGGACTCGATCAAGAGCGGTGGATTTCAGGTAGTCGTCGGTGGCGACGCGTACGGATCGGGCAGCAGCCGAGAGGCCGCCGTCGTCGCGCATCAGGGTGCGGGTATCCAGCTCGTCGTTGCCAAGAGCTTCCAGCGCATCTTCCAAGAGAACATGGTCTATGCCGGTCTGCCCTTTACGGCGGACTTTTCCGTCATCGACAAGCTCACGGCAGGCGAGACCGTCGACGTCGCTGCGCTCGCCGATTCGCTGCCCCCCTTCTTCCGCGATGTGTCGCGCACCGGCGGTCTATTGGCCTACGGGACGGCGATCTTGGAGGGCAGAGTCGGCCCCACCTACGAGGTCGAGCGTCCAAGCCGCCCGATGAACTGCATCGAGAAGATCGTCGCGAAGAAGGCATGGACCGGCACTGGCAAGCCTGCCGGCATCGCGAGCGTGCACCCGGGGGATCAGATCCTGTGCGAAGCGGACTTCCGTGGGATGCACGAGTACACCGCGGGCATGGTGATGGCGCTTTACAACCAAGAGTGGGGCACGGCGCCGGTGCACAACCCGGAGATGGCGGCCGCATTTGAAGATCACTTTGTGCTGATCGATCGGGACACCGTGCCGCTGCGCGTCAAGGATCAGCGGCTTGCACCCGCCAAGCAGCTCACGCGCGAGATGGTCGAGGTGTGCGAGCGCAACAACATTCGCCTGCACGGACCTCGTCGCGGTCACAAGGCGGGCGTGTGCCACCGCATCGTTGTCGAGGATTACGCCCGACCCGGCGACATCATCGTCATCACGGACAGCCACACCCCAACGGCGGGCGTGCTCAACACCTTCGCCTTTGGCGTCGGCTCTACCGCGATGGCCTTCGCCCTGCGCACGGGCCTTATCCCCGTGACCGTGCCCAAGACCGTGCGGATCTGGGTGACGGGTACGCCACGCGGGGTGCTCTCGCCAAAGGATCTCGTGCTCCACCTGATTGGCGATCCCTACTTCCGCGAAGAGCAGTGGCGTAGCGGACCGACAGACACCTGCGTGATCCAGCTGGGCGGTCCCGGGCTGAATCACTGGAACGTCGACGAGCTGAGCGTCATCACTAACATGACCGTCGAGGGTGGCCTGATGACGGGTATCGTGGAGCCCTGCGAGCCGCTGCGCGCGTTCCTCAAGGCGCAAGGACGCGAGCACGCCATTGCGGGACTCGTCGAGCCCGACGAAGGTGCGCAGTACGTGCGAACCATCGAGGTCGATCTCGACCATGTGCCGCTCACGGTCGCGACACCGGGGGACTCGCGCAATCGCCTCGAGCTCAGTGCCGTTGGCGATGTACCGATTCACAACGTCGTGATTGCATCCTGTACGGGCGGGTCGCTCTCCGACCTGCGCGCGGCAGCCGACGTGCTCCGAGGCAGACAGATCCACGATGGCGTGCGCGTCACGGTGACCCCGTCGAGCGATCAGGTCGCGCGGGAGGCGGAGGGCGAAGGACTCCTCGAGTTGTTCCGCAGCATGGGGGCCGTGGTCACAGACCCGGGATGCGGCTCCTGTATCGGGAATGGGCCGGGCATCCCGTACGACAACGAGACCACCGCAAGCACCACAAATCGCAATTTCGACCGCCGAATGGGCGCGCCGGGACCCGTTTACCTCGTGTCTCCCGCGATCGCGGCGGCCAGCGCGATCGTCGGACGCTTGGCGGACCCGCGCACGTTGGCGGCGCCATGACCGATCGGCTGGTAGACTGAGGAGGTCATGATGCCCCTGTCGGGAATCGCGGCCTCGCTGCTGCTTGCGACCTCGCTCTTTGCCGGCCACCTCGACCGTCGCGTGGACGCCGAGGAGAACGCGGAGCGGCGCTTGTCACTGCACGAGCAGGGGCCCCCCTCGCTTCCCGCCGATCCCACAGAGGCAGGTGCGGCGCCGCCATCATCGACCCAAGCGCCCGCGACGGACTCGGGCTCGAGTCGCCTGCCACGCGTGGAGTTTCCGCTCGAGCGGTCCGGTGAAGCCGCAACGCGAACCCCTCCCGAGCGCCTCGCCGTGCCCGCAGCGGACGCTTCGCGCAAGGCGCCGATGAGCGCGACGATGCGGCAGATTTCGATGCTCGATCTTCGCGATCCCTTCGCACGTCGCGATCCTTCGATGGCGCGGAGTCGAACCGGTCTGGTGACCCGTGTGCTTCCGGACCTCAAGGACCCCTTTCAGCATGCTGGCCGGGCGCGAGCTGGCGCGTTCGAGCATCTGCAGCTCCCCGGGGATATTCGTGATCCGTTCCGCTCGGGCTCAAGCCCCAAGCCGCATAGTGGCGCCACGCACTGCACGCCAACCACCAAAGACGGCGTCCCGATCCAAAAGCCCGGCGGCAGCAAGCCAGAACCCAAGACGGGCGGTGGCAAAACACCTGCGTGTCACGACGTGATCACGACCCCTGATCTTCGCGATCCGTTCCCGGGATAGCGCTGCTGGGTTCGCCCCCAATCATCCTGAAGTTCGAGCCTTACGCTGTCCCAGAGGGCGCGTGAGGAGGCAGCGCCGCTGCCTCCATATGACGATGATCACGGCGGTGCGGCGACGAACGCCGCAAATGGCCTTGAGTCGATCGCCGATCGCGGCATAGCGTGCGCCCATGCGCGAGCTCCAAAGTTTTCTTCAAGGCCGCTGGTGCGAAGGCACCGGCTCGTCGCAGGCACTCATCGACCCGACGACCGAAGCGGAGATCGCCACGGTTCGCTCGGCGCAGGACCTTGGCGCCGCGCTCGACTATGCCCGCCGTGTCGGTGGCGCTTCGTTACGCTCGCTCGACGTCCGTGCCCGCGGAGCGCTGCTTCGCCGAATCTCCAAAGCCATCTTTGCGCACCGCGATGAGCTCTGTGATCTGGCGGCCAGCTGCGGCGGGAACACGCGCGGCGATGCCAAGTTCGACATCGACGGTGGCATGGGAGTCATATCAGCCTACGCCGACCTCGCGGACACCATGCCGGAGGGCCAGTGGCATCTCGAAGGTGAGGCAGAGCCCGTCATTCGCGGCGGCAAGCTTCGCGTTCAGCACATCCGCGTGGCACGTCGCGGCGTCGCTGTCCACATCAATGCCTTCAACTTTCCTGCATGGGGCTTGCTTGGTAAGGCTGCTGCCGCGCTGCTGGCGGGCGTACCGGTGTTGACCAAGCCCGCGACCAGCACGGCTGCCGTCGCGCATCGCATCATCGAGATTCTCGTCGCCGAGGCAGAGCTCCCGGAGGGCGCCATCTCGCTGTTGATGGGTCCTGCGGGCGACCTGCTCGACCATGTCGGTCCGCAGGATGTCGTCGCGTTCACCGGATCGGCATCCACGGGGCTTATGATCCGTGGGCACAAGGCCGTGCTCGCAAACAACGTTCGCGTCAACATTGAAGCTGACAGTCTAAACGCCGCACTGATCGGGCCCGACGTGAGTACGGGCACCGAGCTCTTCGACCTCGTGGTGCGCGATCTCGCGACGGAGATCACGCAGAAGGCCGGACAAAAGTGCACCGCGACGCGGCGCATCTTTGTGCCGCAAGCGCTTCAAGAGGAGCTTGAGGCAGCGTTGATCGAGCGCTTGAGCGACATCGCATCGCGAACGGGAGATCCGCGCGAGAAGGGCAATCGCATGGGCCCTCTCGCTTCGGCGGCTCAGCTTCGAGACGCACGATCGGGCGTCGAGACCCTCCGTGCGGACGCGAGCCTCATCCACGGTGACCCCGCTCGTTCGAACTTCGCCGGAGTCGAAGCCGGCAAAGGATATTTCATCGAACCAATCCTCCTTCGTGCCAATCCCGATCGCGCGCAGGATGCCAGTGCAGCGTTTCACCGCCATGAGGTCTTTGGCCCCGTCAGCACCATCATCCCTTACACGGGAGCCTTGGTGGAGGCGGCTGTCCTGTGCGCGCTGGGCCAGGGAAGTTTGGTCAGCACGATCTACAGCGACGATCGTGAAGCGATTGCATCCGCACTGCGCGAGGCAGCACCGTGGCTTGGCCGAGTCGTCCTCGCCGGCGAGAAGATCGCGAACGCCTCGATCGCGCCGGGTTGCGTGTTTCCCCAGGTCAACCACGGCGGCCCAGGCCGCGCGGGCGACGGATCCGAGCTTGGTGGATTGGCGGCGCTGAATTTCTATACGCAGCGCGTGGCGGTTCAGGGCGGCGCAAGCGAGCTTGCTCGCCTGCTGAGCTGAGATCGAGGGTCGAGCCAGCGCCCCGCCCCGTGTGGGCTCGGCGAGCACGACACCACACGGATCGACGTGCGCCGGCCGCTACGGCGGCGTGGCCTTGGCGTCGATCGGCGCCGACTCGGCGGCAGGCTGCTCCGTAGGACCGCCTGCCACCAGCGCCGCCTCCGCCGCGCGTCGTGAAGTCGCCGGCAAGGGAAGCTCGAGCTGCTCCGCGCGCTCACGGATCTTCGCCGCGTGATCCTTGGTCATCGGGTGCGCCGCCGCGTCGGTTGCCGCCACGCCGATCGCTTTCATCACCGTAGCGCTCCACGGGAGCGCCACACACAGCGCGCCCAGGAGCGACAAGACGCGCAGCGACGCGCGGCCACCCGGGCCGCTCGAGCCGACCCGGACGTGCGGCGGGTCGTGGAGCCACATCGACGAGACCACCGCGAGCGCACTGCAGATCGCAATCGCTTGAATCGCGAGCAAGGGAATCACCAACCAGCTCAGCGCCGAGTGAGCGGCGAGCTGACGATAGAAGGTCAGCGACGTGAGGCCCCCCAGGAGCGGCGGTGCCCCCACCAGCGAGAGCAGGCAAACGCTCGCGAGGATGGCGAGTTCGGGACGTCGGCCCGCGACACCGCGCAACGTATCCAAGCGCAGCCGACTCGCCCCGTCGTGGGTGGCGTAGCTCGCGAGCGCGAAGCATCCGATCACCGCGATGACCAGAGCGATCAACATCCAAAGGCCAGACTCCGTGGCGCGCGCGGCCGCATCGATCGCCCATTGCTGCTCGACCTGCGTTGCGAGTCCGCGCGAACGCGCAAGCGCGACATGGCCGTGAAGGTTGGCGGCGAGCAAGATGCACAATCCGATGAGTGCGACCTGCCCCGACGCGAGCAGGCTGATCCGTCTCGCCCACGAATCTTGCCGCAGCGACAGCAGCGTCGTGATCGCGAATGCCGTCAGACACAGCGCCGGGAGAGGGCCGGTCCAGCCGTATGGCTCATTCACCAAACGTGCGCTCGTCATGCTCGGAAAGAAGACCCGCAGCAGCGCGGTCACGCCCGCGATCGCGGGAAGGGTGACAACCATGGAAGCCACGCTTGGGGCGCTGCCCTCGACCTGCTCACCGCGGCCAAGCTGTGCGGGCCAGATGCCGAGCCGCACGACGACCGCTGAGAGCATCAACAGCATCCCGGGGAAGAACAGCGAGGCGGGCGCCATCCCGGTAAAGACACGGGTGCGCGCATCCGCGAGGTAGGCCGGCGGGACCTCACCTGCGAGCAACGCGGACGCGTCGCGCTGCATGGCTCCCCAATGGGTAAACACGGCGACCACCCGCTGCTGCATCAACGCGAGATCGAAGGTGCCAAGTGCAGCAAAGAGCAGCGTGGCGCCGAGCCACATGACGGTGGAGCTCGCGAAGGCACCCAGCAAGGCCCGAAGCGCGGCCTCGCGGGCCTCGTGGATCCGGACGTGCGTCAACACGGCCACCGCAAGCGAGATGCTGAGCAGCTCGAACGCCGCGAGAAGCACAATCAGATTGGTCGCGTGCGCCGCAGTGCTTGCCGCCCAGGCCGCCGCCAGCATCGGGACTTCCGGCCGCTGCTGCCATGATACGCGCGAGCGCGCGACGGAGCCGGGCTCGCGAATGCGAACCATCGCGATGGCGCTCGCGGCCGCGACAGCGATCAGAACGTCGAGCAGCGCAGCGAGGGGGTCTGCGATCAACGCACCACTGGCAACGAGTGTCGGGCCACCGTAGCTTGCAACCGAGAGTTCTTGGACGGCAAGAAGCCCGGCGAGAACCGCGGATACGCAGGCCAAGACCCGTACATGGCCGCGTTCTCGCTCCGACAGCAGCTCGGCCATGGCCGTGATCAGCAGCCCGACGGAGAGGAGAATCCATCCCGGCGCGCGCAAGATGAGCTGTGCCATGGGCGTGGGCTCAGCGCCCACGTCGAGATGCGTCATCCAGCCGAGCCCATGCAGGGATCGGACAGCCTCGATGGCGTGGCCCGCGTAAAGAGAGGCGATCATGGCTCGACCTCGCCTTCCTCGCCTTCCTCCGCCGCGGCTCCCTGAGCGGCCTCCGCTTGCTCGATGAGCGCGTCGATTTCATCGAGCGCGGCCTGGGCCTGGGCGGCCGCATCGGCGTCGGCGTCTTCGACGGCTTCCTGCTCGCCGCCATCGCCCGAGCCAAGAGAGCCAGACCCCGGGGTTTTAAGCGAATCGTCTTCGTCTGCGCTCGCATCGTCCGATTCATCGTCGTCTGCGTCCGCCACCGGCAGGGCGTCCGGATCGAGCCGAATCGGAGTCGGGCCGCACTCGGTGATCGTGCTACGAGAAGGGACGACCGGCCGATCGAGACCCTCGAGCAATTCCGCGACGCAATGGCGCCACGCTCGTTCTTGCGCAACTTGCTGCGCCTCGAGGTAGCCCCGGGCAAATGGTGGGCTGGTCCAGATCCCGCACACGACGACGATGCTCGTGAGCAAGATCGTCGCTGCCCATGCGCCACTACGAGAACGAAGCGGTGCTCGGCGACGGAGAAGTTGTTCGCGTCGGCTCCGAACCCGAGGACGTTCCGACTTCAGTGCACCCCGAATTCCGGTAGCGGCAGCGCCCGCCGCCGGCCAAATCGCGGCCAGGAGCAGCACGACGTGGAGCTCACGGCCGTAGCCCCCCTGCCCCTCGATCGCCCCGAGCACTCCGAGCACCGCCCAGGTGCCGAGTGCGAGGCCAGGAAGTCCTGCGAGCGCCGCCCAGTGAAGTGATGAGAGCAGTCGCATCCCCACGGGGTCTTCCGGCGGCCGCGAGCCTTGTCCTGCGGCGACATCTGCACAGGCGACCGTGACGGCGCCTGCTGAGGCCACCGCGGCCAAAACGATCAGCGGCGACAAGAGAATGCTGTGTGCACTCTCAAAGCGAAGAAGTGCGGCCGCGAAGAGCAGCCAGGTCAGGGTCAAGGTTTGCGCCCGACTCGCAACTTCGTCGCGAACGCGCGCCGCAAGACCAAGCCAGAGCATGGCCGCAACGAGGCTCCACGCGACCGGATCGAAGTAGATCTCCTGGGCCTGCGGCGCAAATTGGCCGACCGCCCCAATCATGTCGAGCGCTGGGATGCCGCCGGCGAGCCCTGCGACAATGACGACGCTGCCGCGCCCCGTCTCGGCTCGACGACTCCACGCCGCAAAGGGCGGAAGACCAGCCCAAAGAAACGCGGCCACCAAGAGCAAGCCACCCATCAAGACCTGTGTGCCGATCGGTGAAAGGGCGACTTGAAGATTCTCGAAGCTGTCTGTGCCGATGCTGCGCAGCGCGATATCGCGATCGCGGAGCGCGAGGAGGCTCGCCGCGGCCCAGAGCGCGAGGCCCAACTGTGCGGTGATGCCACGCGCGACGATCGCAGCCCGACTCACCGGGTCATCGCTTCCGCCAAGGGATGCGAGCACGGCGACGACGATCAGTTGGCCACCCACGTATCGCGTGAGCATCGATCCCGCGAGGATCCAAAGCGTCAGCCCCATCAAAAGCAGGGGCAGTGCCACCCGAGCGCAGCGGATTCGCGTCGGCTCGTGGCTCATCGACTCTGAGGCACCCGCAAAGCATGCCGCGAGCATCAGCACGCTACAAAACGCGACCTTGAGAAATGCCGGCGCGTCGCCGAGCAGGATGATGTCCATACCCGCCTGACCGCCCATGGGCGACCACAGCTCACGGGCCAGAGGTAGCGCGGCCTTGGTCGCCGCGGGCAACGAGCACGCGAGCGCGACCACAGCTCCGAGGGTTCCTGCGACAATCGTGGACCAGCGCGCGATTCGTTGCTCCCCCACCGGCACAAGCAAGGTCGCGGCAATTGCCGCGACGCTGCTTCCCAGCAACGTCCACACCGCGCTCATTGGCAGATCGGCAGTGGGCGTCATCGCAGCACCTCCTCAGGAGTGGCAGGCACATCGACGGCTTGTGGAGTCGCAGGATCGACGTCTGCGCCTTCCGCTGTGCCGTCCCCTTCGCTCTTCTTGGCCTCCAGCTCGCGGGAGCGCTTTGCTTTTCTGCGCTGTCCCGGATCGTCCACGCCGCGAAGGCCTGGCGTCAGGCCGCCGAAACCAAACAGCCCGTCGGGCGTCAGCCGGCTCACGCTCGGTTTGAGGTAGAGCCAGCCCAGCATCACGCAGACCACGATCCAGACGCCGATCATCGGACCGCGGACACCCGCACCAAAACGACGTAGTCGTTCCGTCACGGTGTCAAAGCCCCACAGCGAGGTGCGCTGCGACTCCTGCGTGACCCAGCCCTCCGCACCGTCGCGAATCGCTCGGCTCGCGCCCAGCCAAAGTTCGGCGCGGACCGTGTGCACCGCATACCAGGACTCGTCGACCCAGCGATGCCAAGGCGCAAGACCCTCCGGCTTCTCCGCTCGACCTGCGGCGACGAACATGACGAGCAGCACAAGGACGCCGAGTCCCGCGAGCGCGGCACCGGGCAGGCCATTGAGCGACGAAGTTGCCTCCTGCAGCTCGGGCCGCGGCCCAATGGCAAGGTCGCCGGTCGCCTTCGCCGCGAGCTTGCTCGATGTCGACGCAAGCGCGTGAAAGAGACTCTGCATCGACGCCAGCGGCTGCGATGGCAGCAGCGCGTAGCCAAGGCCCGCACCCACGACAAGCCACGCCCAACTCAGCGAGGCCCTGCTCTCGTCGACGACAGTAGGACCGCTCGCTGCGTCGCGTGATGCGGCCGTCCCCGCGTCGCTTTTTCGCTGCGCATCACGACGCGACGCGATCGCTCGACCCGTCGCCACCGACAGACTCCAGATTGCAAGCACCAGTGCGAGGCCTGCGAGCGCATGGATCCACGGAGCAGCTAGGCTCAGATGCGCGAGGCAAGTGACCACGAGCATCGCCCATGCCCAGCCGCCAGGAAGTGGCGCCGGACCACAGAGCACGAGCAGTGCGATGACCGTCAAGAGCTGGCGAGCCCGCAGTCCACCAACACGTGCACGACTCCAGTGATCATCTGCGACGATCTCGATTGAAGGCTGCCATGCGTGCGACAGCATCATCGCACCGACCACTCCGCAGCAGACCAACGCGCTCGCGGTCGTAAAGTCTGAAAAGCCGAGTGCGAGCGTCGCACCGGCGGCATGGAGCCCAAGTAGCGCCTGGGTCGTGGAGCTGACGCGGCCGGAGGGCAAGATCCTGGCGCCGCTCAGGCGCGCCGCCGCGACCACGAGCGCCACCACCCCCGTCACCGCCGCGAACACCTGCACACTGGGCGCCAAGATCCAGAGGCCCTCGATGCGCTGGAAGAAGAAGACCGTCGCCAACAAGGAAATTGCCGACGCAGCGACTGGCGCGAGCCAAATCGCCGCGCGGCGGTGCAGGCCGCGGGCATCGGCCTGCAGCTCGCGACCGTCGCCCCCCATGAGCTCCATTCGGGCGACCACGGCAACGAGCATCAACGCGGCCGCGAGCTCACTCCGAGGCAGCGCGCCCAAGGGCGTATCGAGGGTCGCGCGCAAGACCGAGATCTCGCCGGGCAGCGCCGCCGCCTGCAGCGTGCGCAGGTCGACCGAGGGCAGGCTCGGCGCGACTACGGCGAAGGCAGCGAGGAAGGCAAGATCCGCGAGTCGATCACGTGTGACTTGCTCGTAGGTCGCAACTTGCCACGCGCCGAGGGCCAAGCGCCGTCCAATCCCCATCAACACGAAGCCGAAAAGCACGAGAGGCACGCTGCGGAGCGTCAGCATGGCGAGCGCTCCCGCGGCGGTCAGCGCGATCGCGGCCATGCTGACCGTTTCCTCGCGCGTGAACGTCGAGCGCGCGACGACGTCGAGCACGAAGCTGAGCGCAACGCTGGCGATCAGCAAACACGCGAGCGCAAGCGCCCCGTCGGCTGAGGCATCGAGGCCGAGCCACAGGTGTCGGGTACCGAGTCGAGTCTCGATGGTCTGCACGGCCTGTGCGTCGGTCCGAGCACCGAGTGCAAGCACCGCCTGCGCGGCGCCGAGCCACGCGATCCCGACGCCGATGAGGGCAAGCCACGGTGCCCACGCCAGCATCTGCTGGTTCTCGAGCGCAATCGCCCGCCGCGCCCCAATCGCAAGCGCGGCCAGCACGAGTGCAACCGCCAGGGTCGCACTCGGGAGCAGTAGCAGCGGGTATCCGTGTTCCATGCGCGTGGTCGTTGATGGTGAAGATCAGGTCAGGTGGCGGGGCTCACTCGCGAAGGGCGGCCAACGCCTCCAACTCGTCGCTGGTGACCTGCTCCCCGGTCACGTTGCGTCCCGCACCGCTGCCTCCGTCGTCACCATGCGATGCTGCGGCGCGAGCAGCCGCCATCGTCGGGAGGGCGAGGCGCGGCTGCGCGTTGCCGTGGCGATGTTCGTGACGATGTTCGAGCGCGGCCGCAGAGAACCACGCAATACAGGCGCCGTACAGCGCCGCGAACCCAACGACGATCGCCGCGACGACCTGCGCCTCCATCACACCCCACCAGCGCGCGTAGGCAGCTGCAACCAGCGCGATGCCCCACGCGGCGTGCTGGCTGTGGAGCACGAGCCCTTGTACGTCGCGGCGAACCCCGGCGGTCACGATGCCAAACACGACGAGACCGAGGCCTAGGTAGACGAAGTGCGTGATTGGAATCATGCGTCCCCCGCCTTTCGCCGAGCGCGCTCGATCGCAGCATTTCCGAGCACAGCCAAAGACATCGTCGCGAGCAACATCAACACCGCGACATGAGCTGGGCCGAGCACTGCGTCAGAGAATCCTACGGCCGTGCCAAATCGCTCAACCTGCTTGCCGCCATCATCGAGGACCGCACCGAGGCTGAGGTATTGGCGGGCCAAAGTGCCGAGGAACACGAAGGTGAGCACGGCACCGGTGACCGCGTAGGTCGCGACCACGCCACGACGCCGCCACTGAGCGTCGCGGTGGAAGTTACTGGCGAGCCGCTGCATCGCGGGCTTGCGCGGCGCATCACCAACTCGAGCGGCACTCTCGGCGGGCGCGGCGTCGCGCTGCAGATGAGCGGGGGCGCGCAGCGAGAGCGAATCACCCGGCGCACGGCTGACGCGCAGCGGCTGAACATGTCCCTGCGCGCGCGCGGACTCGCTCGACCGCAGTGTTGCCGCCTGGGTCGCGGCTGCAACCACAACCACGAGCGCAACGGGTATCGCCATCAGCAGCACGAGCTGCACGGCCACACACAGGCCCAGCAGCAGCGTCGCACTCGCTCGGGCAGAGGGATCTCGCGAACGCACCGACCAGATCGCTGCTAGCAAGGCCAGCAGCAGGGATGCGTAGAAGGCGGCAGACGCGGCGTTCATCTCAGTGACACCTCGCGTGGACCATCGGACGACCTGCTTGAGGGCGACGCTAGGACGGTGCCGCCGCGCATGTCAACGGCCCGCATCCGCGGGCGCGGGCTCCGCTGACGCCGGTTCGGAGACGAAATCGCGAACCATGCAGGTTGCGGCAGCCGAGTAGCTGGCCGCGAAGTTGCTGCTCGTGCGCATCGCCGGATCGAGCTCTTCGACCTCGACCCTGCGAAAGCCGAAGCGATTCGCAAAGAAGTCCGCCGCATCGGAGGTCAGCAGCACCACTCGCTTGACGCCCAATCCGCGCGCGTGGGCGATGCAGGCGTCCGCCAAGATCCATCCGAGGCCCTCGCCACGGCGCGACGCGCTGACTGCCAGTCCAAAGAGATAGGCCTGATCGTCGCCCACGGCTTGGAGGTTCACGCAGCCGATGAGCGTGCCGCTTGGTTCGCGCATCACCAAGGTCTCGACCTCGCTCGCGTTGACGACCGCGGGTAGATCATACGCGCTCATCAAGGTGTTCACCGCGGGCAAGTCTTCAGCGCCTGCGAGCATCACCGCGTCGCCAAGCTGGGCGAGCAGTCCGTGGCTGAGCCCACCAAAGTCGCCCGACGACATGCACAGCACGGTATCGCCGGGGGCGGCATCCTGGGCCACTGCATCGCGCAGCGCCTCAATGGTTTGAAAGGCACGAGCGCGTACACCGTTCGCGGTGATGCTTCGAGCGAGTGCGTCCGTGTCGAGGCGTTGTTCGACGGGAGTCTTGTGCGCCTGATGAAGCGGCGCGAGATAGACCGCGTCGGCGTGCTCAAACGCTTTGGAATAGCCGGCAAAGAACTCCGCACGGCGTGCACTCGCACTGCGCGGCTCGAAACATGCAAGGAGCCGCTTCTCCGGAAAGCGACGGCGCATTGCGACCACGGTGAGCGCGACGGCGGTTGGATGGTGCGCGAAGTCTTGAACGACGCGAACTCCTTGCGCGGTGCCGACCAGCTCTTGCCTGCGCTTGACCCCGCGGAAGCGTTCAACTGCGTGGCGGATCGCCTCGATCGATGCGCCCTCGCGCAGCGCCAGCACGATCGCTGCGCCAAAGTTTCCGGCGTTGTAGCGCCCCATCAGGCTGGTCCAAAATGCGCCGAGTGAGCGCCCTCCCTCAATAAGCTCAAAGCTCATGCGACCAGCGCCTGTGCGCGACAGCACCCGAATCAGCACGTCGGCGTCGAGTGGCAGCGGATCGTCAGGCCCAACGACACGGTAGCGGGTCACACGACCCTTGCAGTGGGAGGCGACATCGAGCGCCTCGGGACTATCGGCGCAGACCACGAGTTCGCCGTCCTCGGGGATCAGAGCGACAAACGCCGCGAAGGCGGCCTTGACCGCGGCGAGGTCGGCGAAGATGTCGGCGTGATCAAACTCGACGCTGGTAAGAATCGCGCGCGTCGGCCTGTAGTGCAGGAACTTCGATTTCTTGTCGAAGAACGCGGTGTCGTACTCGTCGCCTTCGAGGACGATCGCAGGACCGCTTCCAAGCCCACTGCTTGTGCCCAGGTTGTCCGCCACGCCACCAATGAGCCAACTCGGCGCGAGCTCACAGGCAGCCAAGAGCCATGCTGTCATCGATGCCGTCGTGGTCTTGCCGTGCGTACCGGCGATGACGAGCGAGCGACGGTCCGCAAGCAAGGTCTGCTCAAGCAGTGATGGAAAACTCTCCAGTCGGAGCCCGCGCTCGCGCGCTGCAAGGACTTCAACGTGGTCCTTGCTACACACGTTGCCAACGACCACGACCTCGGGGCCCCAATCGAGATTTTCGGGAGCGAAGCCTTCAAACGCCTCGATGCCCGCCGCTGCGAGCTGGTCGGACATCGGCGGATAGAGTTTGGTGTCGGATCCACGGACTTCGTGACCCGCCTGCTGCAGCAAGATCGCGAGCGCACCCATGCCGGTGCCGCCGATAGCGATGAAGTGGACCTTCACAGCGCCGGTGCTTCCCACCGCCGCACCCCAGGGTCAAGCCGCGTCGGCCGCCGGGACCGGATGAATTCCAGTGACACTGAATATTTTCGGGCGGAAGAGGGGCGAGAAATTCCCCGGGGGAGCGCCGAATAACGCCGGTAGCGATCTCGACCACGGTCTAGCGTGTACAGCGCGGCCGCTTCCGTCGACCGATCGGTCGCCAATATCTGCCTCAGAACGCGGTTTTACGCCGGTTTTGCCAGTTTCGTGATTCTTCTCGCCTTAGGATTTGGCAAGTTGATATGATGCACAGCGCGTTTTCGCCCCGCTCCTATGCACCACTCGGAGCGCCGCTGACAAAGTTTTTCTCGCGGCATTTTTCCAGTAGTGGTAAAACTTTCGCAGCGGACGGCGCCGCAAGACGCGCAATGCAGATGACGATGAGCGAACCGCAAGGAATGGATCGACGCACGAAGCCTCGGGCTGCGATCGCACTGGACGTGAAGGTCCATGCGCCGGATCAGCAGTTCGTCCTGCTCTCCCGCACCGTTGACCTCTCGGCCGGTGGCGCATTTGTCCGAACAAGCCGAGCACTCCCGGCGGGCAGCATGGTCCGCGTGGCGTTCCAGCGCGGCAGCGATCGCAATCCGCTTACGCTCGACGCCACCGTCATTCGCAGTGGCGCGACCGACGGCGGTCGCTCGCCAGGAATCGCGCTGCGCTTCGTGAACGTGTCCGAGCTCGACGAATCCTTGCTCAACGAGCTGATCGCCCGTCGTTCGAGCTAATTGCCGGTAGATCCGCAGCGTGGCCCCCAAGATGGTGATGGCCGTGCTCGCATCTGTGCGCGGTCAAGCAAAGGCCAGAGGCTCCGCGCGGGTCCCACACAGCCACGCCGCGTGCCCTGAAGTTCGTCATCAGCGAAAGCGCTGACGCGCTTGGCTTGGACGCGAGCAACGCCTACGGCGTGCTGCGGTGTCGGAGCTTGGCGCGCTCATCCATCGTCAGGCGCTGCATCATCCGTGCGTGCGCCCACACGGTGTGCAATGCCGCCGGTGTCATGCCGGGAATGCGCGCGGCCTGTGCCGTCGAGGTCGGTTGGACCCGCGAGAGCCGCTGGGCCATCTCTCGCGAGAGGCCAGGGATCGCCAGATAGTCGGTCTCGGCAGCGAGTCGAAGATCAGAGAGATTGCTGCGGACGCGGGCTGCTTCACGGTGCTGGCGCTCAAGGTACCCAGCGTAGAGGCGTCGCGCGCTGGCGGCCTCGACGATCTTGTACGGCAGGTCCTCACAGCTCTCGCCGCGTTCGAGGCGCTGCTGCGCGAGCTCGACCTGCTCCGCGCGACGCCTGTCGCGTTCACGCCGCTGCTCATCGATCAGCCCGCACGCTGCCGCGATGCTTGAGAGCCGCTCGCTCGCGTTGTCCTCGCGGAGCGTGAGTCGATACTCCGCGCGTGACGTAAACATCCGGTAGGGCTCGTCGCATCCTTGAGTGACGAGGTCATCCGCCATGACGCCGAGATAGGCGTCCTCTCGACCGAGCCTCAGCGGCTCGCGACCCAGGCACCACAGCGCAGCGTTCGCCCCCGCGAGCAATCCCTGCGCGCCGGCCTCCTCGTAGCCGGAAGTCCCATTGATCTGGCCTGCGAACCAAAGTCCGCCGTAGCGCTTGGCGGCAAAGCCATGATCGAGATCTCTCGCATCGATCGCGTCGTACTCAACCGCGTAGCCCGGCGCGACGATCGTGGCGTTCTCCAGACCTGGGATGGTCTGGACGAGCGCTTCCTGGGCGTGCAGCGGCAAACTCGTCGAGATCCCATTGGGATAGATCAAATCGCTTTGCAGGCCCTCAGGCTCCAAATAGATTTGATGCCGCGCGCGGTCGGGAAAGCGAACAACCTTGTCTTCAAATGAGGGGCAGTAGCGCGGCCCCTTCCCGACGATCTTCCCCGAGTACATCGGCGACTCGCTTAGGTAGCGCCGCGCGACTTCGCAGCTCGCCTCGTTGGTATACGTCACCCAACAGTCGATCTTTGGCAGGCTTCGAGGCTGATCAGGTTCAAGTGGATCGGTGAAGCGGGGGAAGGGATCTTCGCTCCCCTCGACCTCAAGCCCGGCGGTCGCAATCGATCCGCGCGCAAGTCGGGGTGGCGTACCGGTCTTGAGCCGAGAGAGCGTCATGCCCATCGCCCGCAAGCACTGCGAAAGCTCGGTCGCCGGCGCCTCACCACGCCGACCGCCCGGCGTCGCCTCCGAGCCGGTGTGAAGTAGGCCGCCGAGAAACGTCCCCGTTGTCACGACGATCGCGTCCGCGAGGAGCTCTCGGCCGTCGACGGTGCGCACGCCTCGAACGACCTCGTCAGAAGATTCGGTGCTGCGCGTGGACGGACCGAGCAGCAAGGACGCCGCCAGACCCTCGACGATCGTGACCGCAGGTAACGCCGCCAGAGTTGCCTGGGCGGCTTCACCGTAGCGAGCCTTGTCGACCTGGACGCGGGTCGCTCGCACCGCGGGACCCTTACTGCGATTGAGGACCTTGCCCTGGATCGCGCAGGCGTCTGCGAGTCGACCCATCAATCCACCCATCGCTTCGATCTCGGCGACGAGGTGCCCCTTGGCGATGCCGCCGACACTCGGATTACACGGCGTGAGACCGATGGTTGCTCGACTCCCGGTTAGCACGACGACGCGTGCACCCACACGGCTCGCAGCAGCGGCGGCCTCAAGGCCGGCGTGGCCGCCTCCGATCACAAGCACCGTGGGAACCTGCGTCACGGCGCGGACATTAGGGTGCCGTCTGGATCCGATCAACACGATTCCACGCGCATGCGGTTGGTGGATAGCGCGGCTGTGGGCAAATCGCGGGCAACCCCGTGCGCGCACGTCGGCGGGGGGCACTGCGGATATGCTTGTGGCCGTGAGCGGCCAAGATCAGCCTAAAGCACGCGAGGTCGGCGACGCCGGTGTCCGAGACGCACAGCCCCGAACCTCAAGTCGCGGGCTTGTCTCTATTGTCGGCGCTGGACCCGGCGATCCCGGTCTCCTGACTCTGAAGGCCAAGCAGCGGCTTGAGCACGCGGACCTCGTGATCGCCGACTACCTCGTTCATCCCGCGATCCTCGGCCACTGTCGCCCAGATGCGAAGGTCATCCAACGCATCAACAGCCCGCACGCGAGCGAACGACTTGAGCAAGCAGCACTCAATGAGATGTTGGTGCAGGCAGCCAGCAGCGGCGCCAGGGTTGTCCGCCTCAAAGGCGGCGATCCGATGGTCTTTGGCCGTGGCGCCGAAGAGTGTGCCTATCTCGCAGAGCATGGGCTCGACTTTGAGGTCGTTCCCGGCGTCTCTGCTTCCCTGGCTGCTCCCGCGATGGCGGGGATTCCCGTCACACATCGCGCCCACACGCCGGCGGTCTGCGTGGTATCGGGCTGGGAGGCCTACGAGAAGGCAGGTCTGGCCGTCGCTTGGGAACACCTGGCCAAGAGCGCGGGCACCCTGGTGTTCATGATGAGTGTCCGCAACGCTCGCGAGAATGCGCAGCGGCTTATCGATGCGGGTCGAGATCCGCAAACGCCCGCTGCCGTCATCCGCTGGGGTACGCGTGGCATCCAGCGAACCGTGGTCGCGACGCTCGCGACTATCGGTGATGCGATCGAGCGCGAGGGACTGCGCGCACCCGCCGTACTCGTGGTCGGTGAGGTCGTCGAGGAGCGAGAGCGCTCGCAATCGCGCATCGTCCGACCGCTTCAGGGCCGCCGGATCGGGGTGGCCCGACTTCGCGGGACCGCGACCGAGCTCGTGCAGGCGCTCGATGAGCTTGGTGCCGACGCATTCGAGATCCCCGTGCTGGTGGAGCGAGCGCTTGGCATGGACTCCGTCGCCCTCACGCCGGCGCAGTTGCGATCGTGCGAAGGCGTGATCGTGACGACGCCGCGAGCCGCTCGTGCGCTACCGGATGTCTTGCGCCGCGCCGGCGCCGATCTGCGCGCGCTTGCGGGACTCAAGGTCCTCGCGATCGGGCCTGCCACCGCGCGGGCCCTGAGTGCCATCGGGATCGATGCCGACCTCAACGCGGAGCTTGCCGCGGCCGAGGGGGTCGTAGAGGTCTTGACGTCGGTGGGGGCACCGAGAGGCCCGTGGCTGTGCTTACGAGGCCCGGGCGCACGCGACAAGCTCGCCAACTTCTTCGCGCGTGCGGGCCAGCCTTTGATCATTGTCGAACCCTACGCGATCGATCGCTTCGCCCCCTCGGCCGCTTTGCTGCACGGCCTGACGAAGGTCACCCCGCACGGCGAAGGGGTGGATGTGATCCTCATCGGAAGTGGCGCATGTGCGCGTGCCCTGGTCGACGCGCTCGATCAAGAGATCGGCGAACAGCTGAGACGAGAAGTCCTCAGCGCGGCGCAGATTGTGGCCCTCGGCCCGGTCACCGCCGACGCGTGCGCCGAGCTGGGGCTCGCCATCAGTGCAGTTGCCCGCTCGGTCAGCACTGCGGCGCAGCTTGAAGCCATCGCCACGGCGATGGGCGTCGAGCTCGCGACCCAAAGCCCGGGCGACTAGTTGAAACCGATGCCGTGCGCGGCGTCGATGAGCCGCCAGATCTCTGCCGCCCAGGACCGCCCCAGCGCGGCAGATGCTACGCTTGAGGCGTTGCAGGACGCGCCCAAGATCCGGAATATGTGGGCGAAAAACGCGCTGCGGCGCGTCCGCACGCTGCCACCGCAGGTTCGCGACGGGATCCTCTCGCAGCTCGATCCAGAGCTGATCGCGACCGTCCGAGCCACGCGCGACCTCGGCTTTATCACCGCGCTCGATGCCGTTCGCGTCACCGATGCGATCGCAAGCGTCATCGGCCGCGACAGCGCAGTCGACTTTTGGAAAGTCCTGGTCAGTGAGAGCTACGCCGGAGGCGTGTTCTCTCAGCTCCTGCTCAGCGCCTTTCGGCTGGGGAGCGATGGCACGCGGTTGCTCCGGCTCGCGCCACAGGCGTGGGAGCTTGCGTCGATCAACTGCGGGCACGTCTCCGTGACGCACGACGGAGACGTCATGGTCATCGAGAGTGTCGGTTTCCCGCCCGCGATCCGTGACAGCGAGGGCTTTGCGGCCGTGTTCTTTGGCGCGCTGCTCGCCATGCAAGAGCTGGGCAAGCATCAGGGCACGATTCGCGTCGCGCCAAGCGAGGGCGGTGAGCTGCGCTTTCACGTGCACGCGGCCGGCAGCGAGACCGCCGTGTAAGGCTTGGTCGGGAGCGGTCCGGCACCGGGTTGAAGGTCAAAGGTCAAGCGTGGCCGCAACTGGGTCATCGCAGGCCCGCATCAGGGCCACTTCGAGACCACTCCGAGCCCACTCCAGATACCTTGATAAACGGCGGCGCAACTACTTGGCGGTCGCAGGGAGGCCCTGTCGATGGATCAGCGCCGCCAGTTGATCGATCTCTGCAGCGGAGAGCTTGGTCTTGAACGCGGGCATCGCCGCATCCTTGCCATAGAGTGTCGGCGCGCTTGGATCTTGGATGACCGCGACGATCCACTCAAGCGAGCCGCGACCGGCGAGATTCGGGGCCGGACCCGTGCCCAGCCCGGCTTGAGTCTCATGGCAGGTGGAACAGTCAAGCGCGCCCTCCCACAGCGCACGTCCGCGTGCGACCTTGTCGGTATCCAGCGTGATTGCTGGATCGCCACGCAGGCTGAGCATGAACTCCACGACGTCGTCCAAGTTCGCGTCCGACAGCTCATCGACGGAGTACGCCGCCATGTCCTTGTGCACCTTGGTACCTCCGAAGTAGCGCTCGCTTCTTGGCTCACGCACCGCACCGACGAGCCACTCGCGTGAGGAGAACTTGGTCAGATCCGGTGCCTCGTTGCCCGAGGTGTGGGGTCCAAGGCTGTGGCAAGCGCCGCAGCGCTCGGCGAACAGCTCAAGCGCGCGGTGATCCGGATCGTTGCGATAGACGGCGGGGCCACCCTCTGCGAGCACGCCGACCCGAGCCAACTCGCGCGCTCGCTCGGCACGGGCCTGCATCTCGGCCTTCTTCTCCTGGTATTCGGCGTTGCCGGCATCCTCGACCAGCGCGATCGCGGTCAAGGCCACGATTCCCGCGAAGATCATCGCGACACCCGCGAGCACACCGACGCGGCGTTCCGGACGAGGCGAGGCGCTTCGATCCAACCAGGGCAGCGCGAACAAGAACAGCATCGTGAGCCCGGGGATCACGACAACAGCCAAGATCTGCGCCGGACCCTCGAAGTACTTGAGGAGCTGATAGAGAAAGAGGTCGTACCATACCGGTCGCGCGACGCCTCCCGCGGCCGGATCGGCCGGGGGCCCCAGCTCGGCACCGTGGGTGTAGATCGTGAGCGCCAAAAGCCCACAGCCGACCACCGCCATCGCGACCAGATCGAGCACGAGCTGGCCCTCGGCGTAGGACTTGGCGCGCTTGGGTAGCTCACCCGCGTCGATGCGCGGATTGGGGGTCTGCCCGTGTCGACGCACGAGGCGGATGTGCAGCAAGATCAGCAAGGCAACGCAAATCGGAAGCACGAAGACGTGCAACACATAAAAGCGAGTAATCGTGAGGTTGCCAAAATCCGCGCCGCCAACGAGCAGATCGCGGACGATGTGCCCGCCCGGCACGCTGCCAGCGAGACCGGTCGCGATCGAGGTTGCCGTGTACGCTCGATGGTCCCACGGCAGCTGGTAGCCGGTGTGCGCCAGCAAGAACACGAGCCCGCCCAGCCCAAGCCCGGCCCACCAGGTCAGCTCTCGCGGGGCTCGATACGCGCCGGCATAGACCCCGCGGATGAGATGGAGCGCGATCACGGTGACGAGCGCCCCGGAGCCGTGGTGATGGAGGCCACGGATGAACCACCCCATCGTGACGCGGTCTTGGATGAATGCCGTGCTCGCCCACGCCGACGACAGCGAGGGGCTGAAATAGGTGGCGAGGAGGACACCAAGCACAACCTGTTGCGCAAGGAGGTAGAGCGCAACGACGCCGAGCACGTGGCCTACCGAGCGCCCGTCCGGGACGGCGCGATCGAGCAGCGATCGCGTCGCACTGACCAGGCCGGAACGGGATTCGATCCAGCCTGCGATCCCATCTGGCGAAGGCGTTGGCGGCGATCGAGTTTCGCCCCTGCCCTCCGACTGCTTTGAGCCGAGTTCGCTCATCCCAGCGGCTCCTGGTTCGGCGTGTTTTGGCGAAAGCGCTGGTACAGCACCGCGACGCTGCCATCGGCATCGCGAAGTTGCAGTCGATCGAGAGGTCTTGGCGCTGGACCCTCCTCCACCGTTCCATCGAGTCCAAATGCGGACTTGTGGCACGGACACACGAACTTCGAGCGGTCCGCATCGAAGTCGATGGCGCAGCCCAGGTGCGGGCACACAGTCGAAAACGCGACGAGTTCGCCCTCGCGTTCCATGACCCAGACCGCGCCGAGCTTTACGTGCTCACTTCGTTGCCACGCGTCGACGCGATCGGCCCAGATCTCCACGCGCTTGGGCTCGCCGGGGCGGAACTGCCCGCGAGGCCCAAGCACGACAAACTCACTGCCGCCGGTGACCGTCGGTGTCGACAGTGGGTGCGCGAGGTAAATGAGTCCAGGCGCGACGCTGATGGCCGCCAGACCCGCGCAGGTGGCAGCGGCGCCGGCAACGAGGAGCCGGCGACGCCCGAGATCGGGTTCTGACCCTCGAGAGTCGTCTTGTGTCACGGGCAGGTATTACCATCGAGCCGACGTGGACGCGCGCAATTTGCTGCCGATCCTGCCAGCGACTGTCGACGGCGCCAAAGCCGAGGGCACAGCCCAGTGCTCAGCCCCGGCGCTGCGTCCTCGCCAATCTGCTGGCCTCCTGCATGTTAGTGATCTCCGGTGCCCGGCCGTTTGCTGAATCCCGACCGCTCCGTGGCGACGCTCAAGGTCCGGCCCTGGGCGGGTCGACTGCTCGGCGATTGGGCACGCGCACGCGGCATGGACCTCGAGGGTGATATCGGAGAGAGCTGGGAGTTCTCCACAATGTCGGGGAGCCAGAGCGTCACGCTTGGACGGCCTCTGAGCGATGTCCTTGGCCGGCCACTGCCCTTCCTCGCGAAGCTGATCGACACCCGTGAGCGACTGAGCGTGCAGGTCCATCCACGCGGGCACGAGCCCGGCTTTGAGGGACAGGGCAAGGAGGAGGCGTGGATCATCCTGGATGCACATCCGGACGCGAAGATCTGGGCGGGCATCCGTGCTGGCGTCACACGCGATCAACTGCGTGAGGCGATGGACAACGCCAACGCGCGACCATCTGCTCAAGCATCTGCGGCCCTCTTCGATCTGATGGAGTGCTTTCGCGTTCGCGCCGGGATGGTCTTTCTGATCCCGGCGGGCACGGTCCATGCCATCGGCGGTGGCATCTTTCTCGCCGAGATCCAGCAGCCTTCGGACGCGACCCTGCGACTCCATGACTACGGCAGTACCCGCGAAATTCACCCGCGCGCCTCGCTAGAGGTGCTGGAGCTCCAGGCACGGGCGCTGCCGTGGCCGACGGACGCAGCCGACCCGACGGCCTCCGCGGCGCCAATGCGGCAAGAGGGTCCGGTCTCGGTCTCGCGCACCGATGGAGGCGATGCGGATTGGGTTGCGCTCGACGGAGCGCACGTCCACCTGCGGATCGGCGATCGACCCGGTCGCTACCGCTTGCATGCGCGGGTCCCACTGTTGTTGGTCCCGACGCTCGGCACGCTCGAGTGCAGCGTTGGCAACGACTCGTCTTGGGTTGGTGGTCCCGGTGCTCCTGCGACCTTGCTCCCGCCCGGCGAGCTCCGACTCTGGACCGGAAGCGAGCGTGCGCGCGGCGAGGCCTCGCCCGCTGATCGGAGCGCGGTGGCGCTGAGCAACGACGGCGCCCACGAGGCAACGGCGACCGCCGGAGGCGTCTCATCTGCGCTGCAAGATTCAGCGTCGCACGCGACAACCGACGAGCCTGAGCAGATCGGCGAATTTGTCGACGTGGTCGTGCCTGAGGGCGCGCTGCTCGTCCTCGGCTTTGTGACGCCCTAGCAGGTGATTGCGCTCGTGACGCCTGCGGTCCTGAAGGCCGGGACGCGAGCGGACGCTCGATGTGCACGCGCGAGATTCTCCAGAATCCTCCGTGTTGATTGACTCCTCCGCGACACCTACGCTGAGGGCGCTGATGATGACAATCCAAGTGCCACCTTCGCAGCCTTCCCGGACGCATGGCCTGCGTCGCCGCGGCGCAGCAATCGCCTGCGCGCTCGCCTCCTCGCTGAGCATGCTCAGCATGTCCTGTCAGACCAGTGACACCAAGGAGGAGATCAAGCCCTACGACGAGTTTCCCGGACTGAGCGCGCCGGTCGAGATTCGCATCGATACTCGGGGCATCCCGCACATCTATGGCCAGACGGACGATGACGTCTTTTATGCGTCGGGCTATCAGATGGCGAGCAAGCGCCTGTTTCAGATGGACCTCGCGCGACGTCGTGCCCTGGGCACACAGGCGGAGGTCCTCGGCGAATCAAAAGTCGATCAAGACATCGTCTCTCGCATGTTCCAACTCCGAGAGAACGGTCTGGACAACATCGAACGCATGCGCGCCGAACGTCCCGACGTCTACAACTTGTTCGTCGCATGGACCGCTGGCGTCAACCGCCGCATCGCAGAGGTCAACGCGGGCCAGGCCGAGATGCCGATCGGCTTTGATCAGCTCGGGTACCAACCCGAGCCGTGGGAGCTTGAGGACATGTTCGCGATCGCCCAGCTCTTTTATCTGGGCAATACCAATGCGTTCGAGCGCGAGCTGCTCGGCTCGGTCATTCGCAAGCTCTCGCCGGACTTCTTTGCGGAGCTGCCGCTCTGCCAGCCGGCATTTCCCGCGTTCACATTGCCCCCTGAAGAGCGACCGAGTGGCGCCGCGCCGAGCAACAAGCCGCTGGTCGCCAAGGCACCACCCGCCGCTCTGACGATCCAGGACCCGGTTGCGTTCGAACGCGGGATGACGCGGATCTTGTCCTCTTTCGAGCACGTTTCCTTTGCGAGCGGGAGCAACAACTGGGCGATCGACGGTCAGCACACCGACAACGGACGGCCGATCATCGCCAACGATCCGCACCAGGGTCTGCAGAGCCCCTCGCTGATGTACGCGCAGCACCTCAACTCCGCGGACGCGAAGGGGCGCTTCGACGTGATCGGATTCTCGTTTGCGGGCTCTGCGGGCGTGCAGCTCGGCCACAACCGCAAGATCCAGTGGGCCGCGACCACCAACTTCGGCGACGCGATGGACCTCTGGGATGTCGAGCTGGTCGGAGACGCGGCCAAGGTCGGCGGCTCGGAGGTCCAGATGGAGGTGCGCGAGGAGACGATTGCCGTCGCCAACGGTGCGTCTCGCGTCGTGACCTTCCGCAACGTGCCGGGCTACGGCTTCATCGTCCCCGACGACCTCCTCACCGACCTCGCGACCATCGGCGTCTTCGATCCCGGCCACGCGGTGATGCTCAACTGGAGCGGCTTTGACAGTACCGGCGAGGAGACTGGCTTTGTCGGATTCTCACTGGCGGAGAGTCTCAGCGACTTCAACGACGCGGTCGACACGACCCAGATCGCCGGGTTTAACTTCCTCGCGGCGAGCGCCGAGGGCATCTCGTATCGGGTCCGCTTCCGGATCCCGGATCGCGGCCAAGTCAGCGCAGATCGTCTCCCGTACGTGTTCCTCGACGCGGATGATCCCGCGACGCTTTGGGATGGCACCTGGCTCAGCCCCGATAAGATGCCGACCTCGACGGGCGGTACCCGTGGCTGGATCGCTACGGCCAACAACGATCCCTGGGGATTCACCGAAGACGGCGACATCACCAATGACCCTTGGTACTACGGCTGCCTCTACGCGTCCGGGCTGCGAGCGCACTCGCTCGACGAGAAGCTCGCAGCGCTGGTGGAGGCCGGAGGCGTCACCGTCGAGCAAAATCGTCAGCTCCAGACCGACACGAGCAGCCCGCTGCGCGAGCCCTTCCTCACCCAGCTCAACGCCTCGTGGGCCAAGGTCGGCACCAAGCCCGAACTTGACCCGTATGTGGGTCGGGACGACCTGCAGACGCTGATCACAGCGCTGCAAGAATGGGATGGACACTACGATCTCGACTCGTCGGGCGCCGTGATCTTTCGTCTGTTCGCGCTCTTCTTGCTCGATGAGATCGCGCGCGACGACATGCCTCTGCTCTACAACGAGATCCTGGATGCGGAGACTCCCTTCGCGCTCAAGTTCGCGAAGCTGACGATCACCGGCGAGTACCCGACCGCCGCGCTTGATCTGCTGATCGATGGCGATCTCGACGAGATGACGCTCAGCGCCCTCGACCGCTCCGCTCAGTTCCTCGTCGGTCGCTTCGGCGATTCGGACCCCGCAGTGGGCGACTACGCCTGGTCCGACATGCACGGTACGCGTTTTGACAACGCGGCCTCGGACGACTACGAGGTCGGCTTCGTGCCAACCTCCGGCTCGGACGACACCATCAACGTGTCGACTGCCGACTTTGTCAGCGGTTCCACCTCCGCCGATCGCTGGGACTCGACCGACGGCGCGATCTTCCGGGTCGTAACCTCCTTCGACGACGACGGCACCCCACGCGCCGCGGTAAACTTCCCGCCCGGCAACGACGCGGAGCCCGACAGCCCGCACTGGGACGACACGCTCGCCGACTGGGTGGATGGCGTCTACACCCAGCTTCCCTTTAGCCGCGCGGAGGTCGAGGCTGCGACCGAGAGCGTGATCATGCTCGAGCCCGAGTAGCGCGCGAGAGCGCGAATCGCAACGCTCGAAGGGCGGCCCTGTGCGGGCCGCTCTTCGACGCTTGGACCCCTTTTCGTCCCCTCAAGCTCGCATGAGGCTCGCACGGCGGCGGGCATCACATCGGCTGGGATCGCAGGTGCATCGCCCAGAGTTGCGCACCCGCCTGAAAGCGGCGTGCGGCGACGACCGACGAGTGCGCGCGCAGCAACTCGGTCATCCCGATCGTGCCACGAAGCCCCAGCGTGGCCACGTGTGCAACGAGCCGGGGACGAAGCGGCTCAAGTTGGAGGGCGTCTGCGACATCGTCGCCGACGAGATAGCGACACGTCGTGCTCGACCAGCGGCGCAGGGCTTTGGCGCGGAGTCGCTGCGCGCGTGTCGTTGCGGCGCGCGCTGGAAAATCGAGCAGCGCGTGCACAAGACGACGCGAGTCGTCGTCGACCGCGCCTTGCACCGCAAAGATGGTCCGGGCGAGCTCAAGCGCCTCCTCGTGCCGTGAGGGAAGGATGTCATCCTCGACGCCGAGGACCCGACTCGCGGCACGCCAGAGGTAGAGCCAGTCATCGGCCCAGGCGTCGTCGATCTTCATGCCGAGCATTCGAAGCCCGTCGACCAACACCGCGGAGAACAGCAGTGTGGTCGCGAGCATGTCGTGCTGGTTGATCGGCTGCCCCCAGCGCTCGACATCAAAACCGCCGCGAGCCCATATCGCACGACGCACCGACGCGTGGACCATGCGGACCCGCAGCGCGGCCTGGTGTCCTGCGCTGCCCGGGAGGACGCCCTCGGGCTGCGCGACGGCGGCGACAAAGGCGGCGGTGTGGCGCAAGCGCTCTCCTGTGGAGCTCTCGAGACGACCCGAGAACACCAGCGGCTTGTTCCCTTCCGGGGCGGTAAAGCCAAAGACGAGGCTTCGAAGCCCGAGTACGAGACCGGCAAGTGGGCCGGCGTACGGCAGCAGGCGACTCGCTCGCTCCAGCCGGCGTCGATCCAAAGACTTTACGCATGAGGAGGCCTGCCGCGCGAGTGCGCGTGCTTCATCGCAGAGTTCGGCATCGATCTGCCGTGAGATCTTGGTGATCAGATCATGATCGCCAATGCCCGGCATCTGCGCCTCACTCCGCGACGCTTGGGATTCGGAGTTCAGCACATGAGGCCTAGCTGAATGCCTATGCCTCAATGCGGTGACGAGCGCGTCGGCAAGCGGATCACATCGAGACACCGCGGAAGCCAGCCACGGCAGTTGCGCGCGTGCATGAATCGGTAGTTTCGCACCTCGCTCAAGCACGAGCGCGGCGCGATCGCTCTCAAGTCGCACGGCAGACATCGCTGCTAGCTAGCATGCCGCGCTTCTCCAACAATGCACGCACGCGCTCAAGCTCGCGCGGCGCCAGAGCGCGCACTGCCGCGCGAAATGTGATCTTGCCGACTTGGTGAGGTCAACCACGAAATCAACCCTGGGCCGTGCAGG
The DNA here is from genome assembly GCA_964626165.1 of uncultured Nannocystaceae bacterium. Lineage (GTDB taxonomy): Bacteria > Myxococcota_A > Polyangia > Nannocystales > Nannocystaceae > CAZVEM01. The sequence goes on along the minus strand of CAZVEM010000015.1, from coordinate 2,959 downwards.
GCAGTTTCTTCGCCGCAGCAACTCGCTTGCGCGACGTTGCGTTCTCGGCTCCAATAGGTGCTATCCAAGCGGCGTCCGCGTCGTGGGATCGCGTCGCATCTCGGACGCAGCAGAAAGCACCACATGAACAAGTCGCGCATCACCCGAATCCTGACCTTGACCGCCATGGCAGCCGGGCTCTACTTCGTGGCGAGTCCCGGCGTTGCAAGCGCTGCCCCAAGTCCTGGCGGCACCATCAAAAACAAGGGGGGCAACTTCGGCCTCGGCCTCACGCTGGGCGACCACTTCATGTTGTCCGGCAAGTACTTCATGGCGCCGGAGCACGCGCTTCAGTTCGGGCTGGGTACCGACCTCTGGGCCTATGGCGCAGCCTTCCGCATGAACCTCGACTACGTCTGGCATCCCGGCGTCTTTGTCCGGCACCCGGAGTTTGATTTCATGCCCTACGTTGGCCTCGGCATCGGCGGCGGTGTCGGTCCCTCGCGCGGTTACTACTACAACAACGGCTATTGCGGCCCCAACGGCAGAGATTGCTACTACGGGGACGGCTACTACCGCGGTCGCCCCTCGGGCAGCTTGTTCTTCCGTACTCCGATCCTCGGCTTGACTTTCCACTGGAAGAAGGTGCCGATGGACACCTTCTTTGAGGGATCTTTCCAGCATGGCGTCGGCTTCATTCCCTGCGATCCTGAGTTCTGTGGCCGCCGCGCGTTCTGGTGGCCCGCAGGCGACATCGTGATCGGCGCCCGCTACTACTTCTAGCGCTCGGTGCTCGACACGTGAGGTCTGCTCGGTATCGGTCGGCTGGCGCGCCCCAAGGCGCGTGCTAGCCTCCGCGCCGATGCAGACCTCCTCGTCTTTGCGTATCGCTGCGCTCGCGCTCGCACTCGTCGCCACCGGCTGTCACCCGGCGGACCGCAGCGATGATCCCGATGCCGCGGAGTCCAGCGGGCTTCTCAGCGTCGGTTCGCAGGCTCCTGCGCTCAAGGCCGCCGCGCACGACGGCAGCACGGTCGACCTGGGTGCCCTTTCTGGCCCGACGGTCGTGTACTTCTATCCCAAGGACAACACGCCGGGTTGCACCAAGGAGGCGTGTGCCTTCCGCGATGCATGGGACCGCTACAAGGCCGCCGGCGTCATGGTGGTGGGGGTCTCGGCAGATTCTCTCGACAGCCATCGAGCCTTCGCAGAGCAGTACACGCTGCCCTTCCCGCTCGTCAGTGATGCCGACTTCACGTGGGCCAAGGCGTTCGGCGTGCCGACCAATGGCCAGTGGCACAAGCGCGTGAGCGTGCTGCTGAGCGCAGATGGCAAGGTGGCGCAGGTGTATCCCGGTGTGGATCCGGGCGTGCACGCCGATGAAGTGCTCGCCGACGCCGCGAAGCTCTAGGCGCGCTACGTCCAACCGCTCCGCTTCGACAACGCTCCTCGAAATCGCGCGCGATGACTGGTTTCAGCTCGCGAGACGTCCGTGCGCCGGTGGGTCCTGGGCCCACGGTGGTGCTCGCGCTCCTCGCCGTACAGATCCTCTTTGGACTGTGGCCGGTGGCGGGCGCAGCGGCGCTGACCGAGCTCAGTCCGCCCGCCCTGATCGGGTTCCGGCTGTGCCTCGGCGCGCCGGTGCTCGCCTTGCTCACGGGTCTGCCCTGGCGGCCGCGACCGAGTTGGACTGATCTGCGTGAACTCGCCGTGCTTGCGGCGCTTGGCATCTCGATCAATCAGCTGCTCTTTGCCGAGGGGCTCAAGCGTGCCGGTCCGATCCACGCGGGGATCTTGGTGACGATGATTCCCGCGTTCACGTTGATCGCCGGCGCCACGCTTGGCCGTGAAAGCGTCAATGCCAAGCGCGTCGCAGGCATCGCGGTCGCGATGCTCGGCGCGATGACACTCATCGGCATCGATCGACTCGATCTCTCCGCATCCCATGTCTTTGGCGACCTCCTGCTCTTGGGCAATTGCGCGGCCTTTGCCACCTTCCTGACCCTCGCCCGACCTACGCTCGCGCGCGTCGGAACGCTGCCCGCCACTGCCTGGCTCTTTGTCTTTGGCGCGGTCGAGGCGCTCCCCTTCACCTTCTGGGCCAGCATCCACACCGACTGGCTCGGCCTCTCCAGCGGCGTGGTCTGGAGCCTGGTCTTTGTGTTCATAGGACCGACGCTACTGACCTACATCCTCAACGCCTACGCCTTGACCCGGGCCGAGCCGAGCTTTGTTGCGGTCTTCGTCTACGTCCAGCCGGTGGTCTCGTTGCTCGGTGCCTGGATCTTGCTTGCGACCCCGCCCGAGCCGAGCGCGATCGTGGCAGCGATCGTCGTCCTCGCCGGCATCTTCATCGCGACAAGGCCTTCGCGTCGCGCCCCGGCCCCACCAATCGACGCGCGGCCGCCCGAGTTCTTGGCCCACGAGTCACGAACGGTCCCTCGAGCACCTTCGACGTAGGGACGCCCCCTAGTCCAGCGGCCACATGCAGACCATCGCGGGCGTGCAGACCAGGCCGGATGGGCATCCGAGCGAGGCGTCACAGCGCAGAACGCAGCTACCCGTCCCTTGCGTCACCAAGCAGTCGAGTTGTCCCGCAGGGAGGGTCCATTCGTCGCGTGGATCGGGGCAGTCTGCGACCGACTCGCAGACGGCGCTACAGATGCTGAACTCCGGGGCCGGTGCCGTCGAGGGATAACTCAAGGTCCCGATCTCGTCGCTGCGACAGATCCCGTAGAGATTCTCGTCGTACGCGGGCCCATAGGGCTCCGTGTTCTTAACGGGATCTTCTGCTGTCTCAATGCACGCGATGCCGAGCAGCCCAACCGCACCGACGAACACCGAGCGCAATCCGATGCGCGCCGCTGGCCCTACCATCAAGCTCCAGTTTCTCGTGTTCGTCATCTCGCCGCCCAGGACAGAAGTCTAGCAGGTTGTCGAAGAACCCCCGTGGAGTGCATGGACGTACAATCGCCATGCA
>CAZVEM010000014.1:18283-40335 GCA_964626165.1 uncultured Nannocystaceae bacterium | reverse complement strand
CGTTGCGCAGGCGGTGATGCTCAGGCTGGCGGCGACCGCAAGGAGTGCGCCAACCAGCAGCGGACGGACGCCGACACGCTCGTGCAAGCGGCCCGTGAAGACCCGTACGGCAATCGCCGACCAAGCATAGGCCGAGAAGAATGAGCCCACGCCGCCGAGGTGATGGGCATGCGCGAAGGTCTTCACGAAGGCAAAGTAGCCCGCGAGCGCCGCCGCAAATGCAGCGGCCATAAACCACAAGGGCAGCAGATCCGGCGCTTTGATCGTCTGCAGGTAACCACGACGAACGCCGCCCACCAGCACGCTACGCTTCGACTCGGTGAGGAAGAACGTCAGCGCAAGGCCCAACGCGGCGCTTCCCGTCGTGACGTAGAAAAGCCGTTCGTAGTGGCCGTCTTGGACGATGACATCGCCGAGCAATGGCCCTAATGAAAGCGGAAGCAGCCCGCTGACGCCAAAGAGTGCGATGCCCTGCGCACGACGCTTCTCCGGGAGACCGTCAACCACCCAGGTGAAGAATGCTGGGAAGACCAGCGCGATCGCAGCGCCGTGCAGAATGCGAACCGCAAAGAGCAGCGGGCCGATCTCGGCGATCAGAAGATAGGACGCGCAGGCGATCACGTGGAGGATGCCACCGCAGATCATCGTGACGCGGCGGCCACGGGCATCGATCATCCATCCTGCAAAGGGTCGCCCGACCACTGCGGTTGCGCTCAGGATCGCCACCACAACACCGATCAGCACCGCGTCGGCGCCCATCGCTTCCAACTTGCCGGGAAAGTGAAGGTAGCTGTGATAGGCGAAGTTGTGTGCGAAGTGAGCCGCAGCGGCGAGCATGAAGCTGCCGGTCAGCCAGCGATCATCGCGTGGGGCCGCGAGCTCTGCCCCCGACGTGGCCGCAGTGGGCACGGCACCCGCGATCACGTCGACGCTGCTCCCGTCCGCAGGACTCAGGAGCCCTGCAGGCGTTGGCGAGACGCGTGTCAGTGGTGGCGCCATGATGGCGCCGCTCCCTTAGCGCCGCACAGGGCAAAACGCTAGCCGCACTTTCGGACCGACCGCCCCGGCTATGCCTCGAGCGCTCGGCCTGCCAAGCTGCACATCGTGCATATCGAGTGCCATCACCTCGCCGCCTCCCAACCTCATGCGGCGTGCTCGCCCGGCCGACGCGGACCAGGCGGCACGCTGCTCGCGGCCTGCGCTGAGATCGCCGTCATCGGATCGATGAGCCTGCCCCTCCCTGCCTGCGGTGGCGCGACCAAAGCCGGCAACGAAGCGGGACAAGCTTCGACTGTAGGCAAGGGTTCGGCCGACGCACCCTCGAAGGACCCGAACGCGAAGCCGACCGACGACGCCGGCGTCGCGCCCGCCGATGGCCCACGCGTCAGCGGAACGACCGGGATCGACGGCGCACAGCCCACCGGTGGCGCGGCAACTGAGCCACAAGCCCTGACCCAGCCATGGCCGATCTGTGTCGGTGCAGGCAGTGCCAGCGACGAAGAGCGGATCGCGTGCATGAGCCCGGAGCGAGTGCGCGCCGAGCTTGAGTTCGTCGCCAAGCCCCGACCGCCGGGAAGTGCCCACTGGAAGGCGGTGCAGGATCGCTGCGCCCAGCGCTTTGAGCAGGCCGGCTTTGCGGTCCAGCGCGTCGCGTTCGGAGAGGCCGAAGAACTTCAGGAGGGCACCGAGGGCATTGCGGGCGTCAACGTGATCGGGACACTGCCCGGCACACAACTCTCCGACCACATCGTCCTTGTCGGCGCCCACTACGATCACATCACCGACTGTGAGGGAGCCGATGACAACGGCTCGGGCGTTGCTGCGCTACTCGTGCTTGCCGAGCAGCTTGGTCGCCAACCACGCGCGCGCACGATCGTTGTGGCGTGCTGGGATCAGGAAGAGAGCGGCCTGCATGGCTCCTTCGCGCACGTCGAGCAGCTCAAGCAGGCGGGCGTGACGGTCGACATGGCGTTTGTCTTTGACACGATGGGCGTGCGCAAGACGGACGCAAACACGCAGAGGCTACCCCCGGGGCTCGACCTCCTGTTTCCGGCCGCGGCCAAGTGGATCGCCGATCGAGACAATCGCGGCGACTTCGTTGCCATCCTGGGCAACGCCACGGCACGCAGCGCCGCCGAGCGCTTTGTCGCAGTCTCGCCTCGCGCCAAGCTCCTGGCGCAGAATCTCGAGCTACCCGATGCGCTGATCGGCTCGCCGATGGCCGCCGACCTGCACCGCTCGGATCACGCCAACTTCTGGATCGAGAAGATGCCGGCGCTGATGCTGACCGACACGGCCAACTTCCGTACCGAGACCTATCACTGCCGCGGGGCCCCGGACAATGTCGACTCCGTCGACCCAGCGTTTGTCGCCGAGATCGCTCAGACCACGACCTTCGTCGCGCTCGAGCTCGCCTCCAAGGCGCCGTAGCGCGAGTCCGACCGGCTTCCAAGTTCGCCGGCACCGCGCTAGCGTCGCCCTATGACTCAAGACGATGCGCTCGTTCGTCAGGCGGCACAAGCCGCGGTGTTTCGCCGACTCGTCGCGCACTTTCAAGAGCGGACCGACGTCCAGAACATCGAGGTGATGGAGCTCGCGGGCTTTTGTCGGAACTGTCTGAGCAAGTGGTACCGCGAAGCGGCAGAGGAGCGTGGCCTGAGCATAGATCTTGAAGAGGCCCGCCTTGAGGTCTACGGCATGCCCTACGCCGAGTGGAAGTCACGGTTCCAGCGATGAGCCAGCGTCCGTCCCCTCTTTACTACTGGGCCGAGTCGATCGCGGTCGCGACCTCAGGGCGCGGCCTTTATCGAGTCGACGCTCAAGTCAATGAACAGATCGGGCAAAGCGGCCTTGTTTGCGGCACCTGCCTGGTCTTTTGCAAGCACACCAGCGCGTCGCTTGTGATCACGGAGAATGCCGATCCCGCGGTCCATCGCGACCTTGAGGGCTTCATGGCGCGCTTGGTCCGGGATGGCGATCCTCAGTTTGAGCACACCGAAGAGGGTCCCGATGACATGTCCGGTCATATTCGGAGCGTGCTGACCCAGCCGTCGATTTCGCTGCCCTTCGACAAGGGTGAACTCAGCCTGGGTGTCTGGCAGGGGCTCTACCTCTACGAGCACCGCTTCGCCCGCAGCGGTCGAACCCTCCAGGTCTCGCTCACGGGCTGCCTCGCAGCACCGAGCTGAGGTCGACGTTGCCGTCGCGCTCCTCTCACGACCCCGCGATCTTGCGCAGGAGCGAACGAGCCGGATCTGGCGCCCTGCGAGCTAAAGCACGCGAAAGCCGACGTTGTCGCGAACAAGATCCTCGCGGCCGAGGAAACGCGCGACGGCGTTGGCGACCGTGGCGTCATCGTCGAGGCCACCGACACTAAAGTCGCTGTCGCCGTCCTCATCGAGCACGAAGTAGCGCGCGGCCGCCTGCACCAAGCGGCGATGATGTTCGCTGGGATTGGGACCGAGGTGGTCGATCAGCGCGACGCAGACATGGGAAAGCTCGCGTGCTTGCTCGGGATCGATGAAGGGATCCTCCAGCGCGACCTTCTCAAAGAGCTGAACGTAGTCGATGCACTCTTGGCGCAGCTTGACGAGGTCGTAGGGCTCCTCCTTCATCAGCTGGGACAACATCGCGACGGCCTCGGGAGGGATGCCTGGCGGAAGCTCAAAGTCGCTCATCGTGCCGACACAATAGCGCACGTCCCGACGATCATGAAGGAAGCTCGGGCAAGCCCCAGGACCGCGACAAACGTCGGTATTCGCTGCGCGGCAGGGTCACCAGCGCCGCCTGCCCGTGCGCTTGCTCAACTTCCTGTGCAATCGTTTGCAGCGCCGGCGCATCGAGGGTGGTGCATCCCAGACTTGCCCCGCCCGCGGCGGGAGACACGTGCATGAAGATGCAGCTCCCCGCGCCGACCTCGATCGCGGACGTGTTGTGGAGCACGTCGATCGTCAGGTCGTAGAGCCCGTCGCTTCGCGCCATGACCTCGGCATTTGACCAGTCGTGCACCGTCGGCGCGATGCGAGCCGCGTCGATCACCTTGGCATAGAAGCGCGACCCGGGGTCGTCGATGCACAGATGCTCGCGGGTCGACACCCCGACGCCCTCTGGCGCGCGGTTGCCTGATCCAGAGCGCTCCGCGGCCGCGTCGGCGCTCGCGATCACTTCGCCGCGTCGTCGGATCGGGCCGAGCAAGAACACGCCGGCGGGCGAACGTTGATCTCCTTCGCGCTTGCTGTCGCCGGTCGCACCAGATGGCGCGCCCGACCCATGCAGCCCGCGTCCCCAGGCCATCCCGTTCGCGCCAACGTAGGAACCGGCAGGCGGCACGCTGAGTGTCCAGGTCGAGTTCTCGCGCCGATACACCATCGTCTGCGCCTCGCCTGCATTCCAGTCTGCGGCGACGGTCACGACCAAGACCTCGATGCTGCTTGGGATCGCGCGGGGCGACGGTGACTCGGGGACGCGAAAGTGGTGCGTGACGGGCACAAAGGCCAGCAGGTCCATCGACTGCGTCACGCTGCCGGTCGTCCAGTTGTTGATGACCTCCATCTTGGCGCCGTAGAGGTCACCGGCGTGCAGGATCCCGATGTGATCGGGTCCGGCACGATTCGAGATCGTGTCCATCAGGATGATGTCGCCGGGGCGTCCAACCGACGCGACCGTCTCGCCATCGCCCACGACCGCGAACTCCTCAAAGTGCCGGACAAACCATGGCAGCAGCGTACGAACGCGCCGATGATCGATGTTGGCATTGGGCTTGCTGACCATCGGATAGGACTTGGGCGCGCGCGCAAGATCGTCGTGGAGCTGCTCTTGGAGGTCGATGCCGGCGTTTCTCAACGCCCGCACGATCACGTCCGTGCACGCACCCTTGTCACGGGGCACATCGCCCCACGGGTAGGGGATCGTGAAGTAATCCTGATTGTAGGCATCGGCATTGAGCGCCGTCTTGAGCGCGCCAAGGTAGGTATCCAGGCCGTTGGCGATCCCGTCACCATCCGCATCGCCGCCCGGCACGACCTCTCCATCCAAGAGCACACGCGTCGCAGCCGGCGGCAGGACCTGGCGCAGTTCCTCCAGATCGCCCGGTCGCAGCGCTGGCGCGAAGTCTTCAAGCTCAGGGTACGGCGCTTGAGGCAGCTGCTCGATCGCAAGCGGATAGACCTTGATCGCGACCGGCCCGGCAAAGATCTGCAGCAAGCCACGACGACGATCAAGAAGCGCACTGACGGCTTGACGTTCTAGTGCCTCGGGTCGAAGCGGAAGGCGAAGCTGTTCATCGAGGTCGGAAAAGATCCCCTTGTCGGTGACCCCAAGCGCACCCGGATCGGCATGAGCATCCGTGGCGTCTTGCCGCGCGGGCCGAGGAAAGTCGTAGCTGCGCGCCCCCTCAACAAAGTCGCGCGGGGGCTCGGGCGCAGCCACGGGCTGTGCCCCGCTCGCTGCCTGTGCACGGAGTGGCTCGTCGCCGCCAACGCCCTGCGCATGGCAGGCCGCAAGCGAGCACAGCGTGAGCAGCCCGAGCGGGATGCTTGGCCAGGCCCCCACAAGACCGCAGCTCGCAACGCGCGCAAGCTTCGCGCGTCGATCGGCCGCATCGCCGCTAAGATCGCCGCTCGCGACGCAGTTCCGACCGGGGGCGGCGCGAGAGCTCACGGCCCGATCCTAGCCCGATCGGGACTGGCAGGCACATCGGCCAGGCTGCTTTCCGACCTCATCCAGCGCCAAGCCGCTACGCGAGACCAAGCTGACGGCCCGCGAGCTCCTTCATGACCTCTTCCGCGCCGCCGCCGATCGAGAGCACCTTGGTCTCGCGATAGAGGCGTTCGACGACCGCACCGCGGATATAGCCCGCGCCGCCGAAGATCTGCACGGCCTCCTTGGCGCAAAACTCAAAGCACTGCGTCGCCTGGTTCTTGAGCATGCAGACCTCCGCGATCGGCCACTGCTTTTTGTCGACCCGCCAGGTCAAGAGCTCGATGCTGCTGCGCAGCGCTTCGATCCGCTGTCGCATGTCCACCAGCTTGTGGCGGATCACCTGATGCTTGATCAGCGGCTTGCCAAAGGTTGAACGAAGCCGTGCGTATTCGACTGCCTGCTGATAGCAGACCTCCGAAAAGCCCAGCGCCATGCTGGCGATCGAGAGACGCTCCTGGTTGAAGTTTTGCATGATGCCGAGAAAGCCGGCGTTCTCCGGCCCGAGCAGATTGTCCGCAGGTACTCTGACGTCATCGAAGTGCAAGGTTGCGGTGTCCGAACAGATCCATCCCATCTTGGGAAGGCTGGTCCGTTCGAGCCCTTCGCATCCCGCGGTTTCGACGGCAAAGAGCGAGATGCCGGCGGCCCCCGGCCCACCGGTGCGGGCCGCAACGGTGATGATGTCCGCGCGCATGCCCGAGGTGATGAAGGTCTTGCTGCCGCGAAGTACGTAGTGATCGCCTTCGCGACGCGCCGTGGTCCGAAGTGCCGCGACGTCCGAGCCGACCTCGGGCTCGGTGATCGCCAGCGCGCAGATCATCTCGCCGCGCAGCACCGCCGGCACGATCCGGTCCTTGAGCGAGCTTGAGCCCAGGGCCACGATCGGCGGCAGGCCGATGCCGTGGCTCATCAGCCCAGCAACGATGCCGCCCGAACCGGCGCGGGTCAGCTCCAAGGTCAGCAGCAACTTCGCAAAGCCGTCGCAGTCCGTGCCGCCGTAGCTCTCGGGAAATCCTAGCCCCAGGAGTCCCGTTTCCCCCGCACGCAAATAGAGCTCGCGGGGAAATGCGCCCGCGTCCTCCCAAGCCTGGATATGAGGCGTGATCTCGCGCTCGACGAAGCGACGCGCCGTGTCGGCCAGCGCGACATGCTCCTCGTTGTAAAATGGGCTGCTGCGCGTGAGGTCGGAAGTCACACCGTGACTCTCCCTTAAAGCTCGGTGTCGTGGCTAGCAGGCTGCTGGAAAAACCCGCGCGCCCCCTGGCCCACAACGGTCCCCACCCGCAAGGCACTTGCCCAGGCCCCGCTCTCGTGGCAAAGGAGCGCGCGTGTCTTGGGGCAACAGCTTCCAGCCCGAGCGTGGCCGGGCCATGCCGGGTCGCGAGTTCGCCGCGGCGGGGAGCTACGCGCGCGAGGAGGCACCGCCGCCCATCACGCAGCGGCTTCTCCGGCAGGTCGCGCGCACGATCTCGACCTATGACCTGCTCGCGCCCAACGATCACGTGATGGTCTGCCTCTCGGGGGGCAAGGACAGCTACACGCTCTTGGATCTGCTCTGGGAGATCCGCCGGCGCGCGCCCTTTGAGTTTCGCATCACCGCCGTACACCTCGATCAGGCGCAGCCGGGATATGACGGCCGCCCGCTTGAGGGCTGGCTTGAAAACTTCGGCGCACCCTTTGAGATCGTCCGTAAGGACACCTACTCGACCGTGATCGAGAAGACCGAAGAGGGAAAGGCGTACTGTTCGGTCTGCAGTCGACTCCGGCGCGGCATCCTCTACACGACCGCGGAACGCATCGGCGCCAACAAGGTCGCGCTTGGTCACCACGGCGACGACTCGCTAGAGACCACCCTGCTCAACCTGTTCTACGCCGGAAAGCTCCAAGCGATGCCGGCGGGATATGTGACCGACGATGGTCGCTTTACGGTCATCCGCCCCCTCATCGAATGCCTAGAGCGCGACATTCGAGAGCACGTCGAGTGGGCGCAGTATCCAATCCTCCCCTGCAATCTCTGCGGTTCGCAGGCGGGGCTGCGACGAGATCGCATGACCGCACTGCTCGATCAGATCGAGGGCGAGCACAAGAACGTCCGCGCCGTCATGCTCAACGCGCTCCGCAACGTCCATCCCAGCCACCTCCTGGACAAGGACGTCGCGCGGGTTTGGCTGGCGCGCGATCGCAGCGAGGATGACGGGGCGCAGCCAGAGCCCGGCGGGCTGGTGACGCTGCGTACCCAGAAGACCACGCGCAGCGCCTAAGCCACGGCAAAGATTCCCGGCTCGCGCCAAGCGCTGCTAGGCTCATCGCATGCGTTGCGTGCGATCCTTAGGACCCTGGCTCGGCGTTGCACTCCTCGCGCTCGCTTGCACGGCGACTGACGACCCGCCGCCCCTGACCAGCTCCGGCGACGGCGGCAACAGCGGCGTGGGCTCCGCGGGTGACGGCGATGGTGATGGTGACGGCGACAGCAGCGGGAGCGGCGACACCACCACCGACGGGGGCACAACCGGCCAACCCGATGACGGCGTGGTTGAAGACCCAGCGTCAGGCCGCATCTGGCATCAGGCCGATGTCGCGATGGGACTCAGCGACGCCCAAGCCTACTGCGACAACCTCGTCATCGGTGATCTCGATGCCTGGCGCCTCCCGACGATCACCGACCTACGCAGCAGCGTGGCCGACTGTCCTTCGACACAGATCGGGGGCGACTGCTTGCTTGAGGACGAAGTCTGCGTCACGCCTGACTGCGGCAGCATCACGGTGTGTCCGGGCTGCGCCGCCGCGGCCGGCGTCTGCTACCAGGCCCCCGACATCTGGCCCGACTGCGCGATTGCGTGGAACTTCTGGAGCTCCTCGCTCTGCCTAGGATGCTTCCCCGAGGCCAACTGGGGCCTCTCCTTCACCGACGCGCGCCCAACACGGATCGAGCTCGGCCAGATCGCACACGTCCGCTGCACGCACGGAACTTAGTGCCTTGCGCGGCGGTGTTGCGAACGTAGCCGCGGTCTTGAGTTCTACGTCAACTGGCGCGCTCCGTGAATCACTGAAGCGTCTCACCGCGTGCGGCGGCGTGAGAAGCCCAGCAAGGTCACGATCACGCCGAGCACAGCGAGGCCACGCGGCGGGATATCCGTGCGCATCGGCATCGTGCATGCACAGCCTGAGCCCTCCCCGCTCGCTCCGCCCGTCTGTCCCGCGTCCGCACCTCCATCGCTGGATGCTCCGTCGCCACTGCTTTCGGCGGCGCCGTCATCCCCGGTCGTGGTGCCCCCTGGCTCCTCGATCAGAGGACTGCAATCAGTGCCGTTACATCGTCCGATCCAAACGTGCGACGCAACGACGCGGCGAATGTCGTCCTTCTTGAGCTCTGCACGAACTCGCGTCTCGCCGCTGGCCGGCGCCTGCACACTGTAGGTGGCCTCGAACTGCGCTCCATCCACCGGGATGGCAGGCTGCTCCACACCATCGACGACAAAGACAAGCTGGTGGCCGCCGCCGCCGCTGACGATCGCTCGGACCACGACTTCATCGTCGGCGCGCACCGTGTCGCCCGTCAGTTCGTGGCTGGTCCAAAGCTCCAGCATCGCGTCACCAGGGCCCTGCAGCTTGACCACGGTGCGACCGTCGCGGACCCCTTGCAGGATACCCGCGACTGAGAGTTCGCTCGCAAAGACCATTGTGGTCGGATCGCCGATCGGGCTCTGAAAGAGGCTCAGATCGACACCGGCCTTGTGATCATCGCTGCCGCCGATCGCGGCGACATGCCGACCCGTCGCGCACAGCGAATCCCAGAATGCGAGCGCATCGTCGTTGAACACCTTCCCGGCCTGGTCCAGTCCCGTGGTGGCAATCTCCACCGCATCGATCTGCTCGGGCGCGAGCGTGTGCCCCCACGCGCAGCCGATGCAGAGGTCTCCCAAATCCAGGACAGGATGATTGATCGAAAACAGCGCTCCTTGTTGGTGGATCGCGGCCACGGCCGCTTCGACCGTCGCGCCGGGCTGCCCGATCTTGTGCTCTACCCAGCCTGTGGCCCCGATCGCATTCCCGTGCCCCGCATAGCTGGTCCACTCAATGCCCGGGATCAAGAGGACAGACGGACCACGCGCCTGCGCAGCGTTGATGAAGTCGCACTGCGCGGTGGTGTTGTGATCGGAGAGCTCAATGAAGTCGAGTCCGCGATCCGCTGCAAACGTCATCATCTCTGCGAGGCTGGGTCGCGCATCGCCGCTCTCCACCGAGTGCGTGTGAAAGTCGCCTGCATACCATCGGGCACCAGTCTCCAGTGCTGGCGCGGGGGCATACGTGCTCCGCTCGGGCTGCGGTGCCAAGGTCGCTGCCGTCCGCAGATCGATCTCGATGTGATAGTTCGAAGCGCCGACGATCTTGGCCTTGCCCACGACCACCCGCCACGTGCCAGGCGTGATCTCGCCCGGCAAATAGCTTCGCGATGCAGCCTGCAGCCCGACAACCGCAGGTTCACCGTTACCACCGCCCCAACCCCGAAATCCGCCGGGATCATGGAGTCCCCAGTCAAGGATATTGGCCGTCGAGTCATGCGTGTGACGTACTTCGATCTCCACAATGCCCGTCGGCACCTCAAACTCGACAAAGAAATGGTCCGGCCCACCGTCCGGCACCGCCCCATCGAACACCAAGGTCTGATCGGGCGCCTGCGCCCACACCCTCCGATCGGGCATCGCCACCAACCCAAGCATCGCGATCATCACCCCGACCAGACATCGAACAGACCGCCGTCGCTTCGCTGGCATCGAGCCCCACATGGCAGCAGCGTAGGCGCACGCCGCCGCTCCATCAACGCGCGCTGCTACGGTTGCGCTACGACTCGGTGAGGGTTGGGGACGTGGCGGCGATGTTGGGAGCGCCGCTGCCGGCCGGGTGGGGACGGGGTGCGGGACGGTGACGGACAGCTCGCCGGAAAGCCTCGCGACCACCACTGCGCCAAGCTCTTGTGATCTCTTCGCTCCGCCGTTGGCTCGGCTCCCGCACTCAATCCGGGGCTGGCCGCCGGCTCCACCTCTATTTCGAACCGCCCATGCAGCACGCAGGGCCGCCAACTCTCATATTCAGAGAAGGGGCACCACGATGAGCTCACCGAGTTCATGCCAACGAGGGTGCGCGCACCTTGGGGGATCTACTTGTCGAGCAGGCTTCCGGATGATCGATTTGTCCCAACTCCTCGTCATTGCGAACGTCTACAAGCAATAACCTCCACTCATTCATTTGCGATCAAATGGAGGAAACAGCCATATCTTCGGAGCATCATCGAACTCAAAACGCTGCTCACCCATGCGCAACCTGTAGAAAGGGCCGCCATCAGGAAACTCTCCGTTGATCTCAAGGAAGACTTCTCGCCCCTGGTATGAAGTCCGGTCGGCCCACATGCCATCAAACACCTCCTCCCACTGGAGCGGCACGCTCACCAAATGAGAAATCTCGAGACGTCCTTCCCTCATCGCCTGCCATTCTTCCAGAGTGGGGCTTGAAATCAACTTCGACGAAAACCGCCTCCCGCTATGTAGCCCCGGAAGAAGGCCACTTTCGCGACATTCCGCCTGGAACGAACTCTTCGAGCGTGAATGCCTTCGACACGTGGCATTGTGTCGCTCGGTCATGCGGTCGCTCAGCCAATCATTCGTACGGCACGTCCTAAGAAGCTTGACCCAACCCCTTTCGCGCTCGGCGGCGGCCCCGCATTCGCCCACGACGCCGTTCGTCGCACCGACGACGGCCAGGTGCGCGTCCACTTCAAGGCACCCAGCAAGTCCGACGCCACCTTTGCTCAGATGTCCCCACTCACCTTATTGGCAAGGCGGTGCGCTTTGGTACCACCTCCCCGTTTCCACATTGCCCGGTACTACGGCGTGCTGCCTCGCGGCATTCTCTGTGTGACCGCATCCGACCGAGCACTGCGCTCCAGAGTGTGCCACGACAGCTTGCGCTCCTCGTTCCATCTCAAGGCTCTCACGGCCCCGCCGCCGCCCGCGAGCTCCCGGCGCATCGCGGACCTCTTGATGCCGCTCAGCTGCGCGACCGCCCTCCCTCGCGCCTCGCGTGGCTCAAGCTCCGCGCGCGAGTCCTTCGCGTCGACAAGCGATCGCGACTCGACATTTCGTCGCGCTTGGGGCCACTATGGGACCGAGCGAATCGTCATGACGGATCAAGCACGGGTACTTATCGACCGCGATGGCGCGGTCGCGCACGTCCGACTCAACCGCCCGGAGAAGCGCAACGGGCTCGACATGCCCATGTTCGAGCAGCTCATCGCTGGGGGCCGTGCCTTGGCCGAAGACAAGTCGGTTCGCTGTGTCGTGCTCTCGGGAGAGGGCCCGGACTTTTGTGCCGGCCTCGACTTCAAGTCGATCATGCTGGCCGATCAGACCGCCGTCCAAAAGCTACTCGAGCGCGACGGCGTGACAAACATGGCCCAGCGTGTCGCTTGGGTGTGGCAAGAGCTGCCGGTGCCGGTCATCGCCGCCGTCCACGGTTCGATCTTCGGCGGTGGCCTACAGATCGCCCTGGGCTGCGACATGCGCTACGTGCATCCCCATGCTCAGCTCTCGGTCATGGAGATCACCTGGGGTCTCATCCCCGACATGTCGATCACCAAGACCCTCCCCCCCTTGGTTGGACTCGATGTCGCCAAAGAGATGACCTTCACCGGGCGCCGCATCTCCGGCCAAGAAGCCCTCGCCGTGGGCCTTGCCACGCGGGTATGCGACGACCCAGTCAGCGCCGCCCTCGAGACCGCAAAGCTCATCGCCAGCAGATCGCCTGAAGCCATTCGCGCCGGCAAGCAACTGTTCAACCGCGCGCCTCAGTTACCGGTGCACGAAGCCTTCGAGCTCGAGACCGAGCTGCAGCTGCCCTTGCTGCGCTCGCCGAATCAGCTTGAGGCCGTGCGGGCGAACATGATGAAGCAGACGCCGCTGTTCAAAGACCCGGCGTGACGGGGCCGAGCATCTTGAGCCGACCATCGGTCAGAAGCGCGTTCGTGGCGGAGCGAGCCAGCGCTGACATTCGCAGGTGACCTTGAGCAGACGCTACTGGATGATCCCAACGACGAAGGCTGTGGCGACGGCTACGTAGGTATGGGCCAGACGTTCGCGCTCAGTGACGGGGCACCCGCGCCATGAGGTGAGAACACGGAAAGGACCTAAGCGAAGGCAGTGCGCATCGTTGACGGTGGCGATGCGCTTGCGCCAACTCCCCATCACACGGAGCCCCATTGCTCGATCTCCGCACCCTGCAGATGCGGGCGAGCATACGGGCACGACCCTGAGATCCTGCCGCGAATCAATGCGCCGAAGCACCACCGCGTGGGACACATGTCCCGCCTCCGTCTCCGCGCGCTCAAGTCGGCGCGGTATGACGATGCCACCTCGCGGGTGGCCACCGCCACTCACGACGGCGGCAACGGACCGAAACCAAACATCTGGCGCCTGCCCGTGAGCTTCTCGGTGCTCACGTCCTTGAAGCGACGCCGTGTAGGACCCCTCGATGTTGCCTTGTGCTCGGCGGGTGGCGCTTCGATGGCCTTGGCCAAACGACCGCGCACCGGCTGAAGCGCCCTTCCTCACTCTTGCCCGCTTGCACTGGCGACTGGACGTTCTCCCTCGCGCGAGTTGCACGCGTCCAAACGGCGGATGACCTTCGGACGCTTCCGGAGCGGACGATTCCGGCGTGGGCTGCCTCTCAGTGGACTGGTCCGTAATGACACAAAGCGTCAGGTTGATACACGTGGGACGGGACAGGTAGGAGGCGCTTGGGATTCGAAGGCATGGACGGATAGGGCAATCGCTCGGGATCACTGGCGTTTCGTGGCAGCGAGGCTCGGCCCGGCTTGTGCTTAGTGCTGGCACGTGGCCGACGACCTAAGCTCTGCCGCCGACACCAGCTCGATGCCGCCACCGCGCGGTGACCTCAACGGTCTACAACGCTATTGGCGCAGTGATCTCCTCGCCGGCTTCCTGGTCTTCCTGATCGCGCTGCCGCTTTGCCTCGGCATCGCCATCGCGAGCGGCGCTCCCCCG
Organism: uncultured Nannocystaceae bacterium; assembly: GCA_964626165.1. Taxonomy (GTDB): domain Bacteria; phylum Myxococcota_A; class Polyangia; order Nannocystales; family Nannocystaceae; genus CAZVEM01. Next base: position 26,578 of record CAZVEM010000014.1, on the reverse strand, counting down.
ACGGCGGGGATTCTCACGGCGATCGTCGGCGGACTGGTCGCGTCCCTGATCAGCGATTCCGAGCTGACAATCAAAGGCCCCGCGGCCGGGCTCATCGTGATCGTGCTGGGCGCGATCGGCGAACTGGGCGGTGGAGATCCAGTGCTCGGCTACCACCGCATGCTCGCGGTCGGGGTCATCGCCGGCGTGCTGCAGGCCGGTCTCGGACTCCTGCGCGCGGGCAAGCTCGGGGACTTCTTTCCCACCGCGGCGGTGCACGGGATGTTGGCCGCGATCGGCGTCATCATCATCTCCAAGCAGATCCACGTCGCGTTCGGCGTCTCTCCGCATTCCAAGGAGCCACTCTCGTTGCTCCTCGAGATCCCCGAGAGCGTCGCGCACATGAATCCCGAGATCTCCATGATCGGAGTGCTCAGCTTTCTTGCGGTGGTGTCGGTGCCCTTCTTGCCGATCGAGCGGATCAAGAAGCTCCCTGGCCCCCTGATTGCGCTGGCGCTGGCGATCCCCGTCAGCATCGCGTTCGATCTCGCGCACCAGCACACCTACGCGGTCGGGAGCGCCGTGTACGACGTTGGCCCGACCTTCTTGGTGTCGCTACCCACCAACTTCGTCGAGGCCTTGGCGTTCCCGGACTTCTCCGTGGCGACTTCCGCGACCAGCCTCAAGTACGTGATCATGTTCCTGCTCGTCGGTTCCCTTGAGTCGCTCCTCAGCGCCAAGGCGATCGATCTGCTCGATCCCCACAAGAGACAAGCGGACCTCGACCGCGATCTTCTCGCGGTTGGCGTTGCGAACACGTGCTCGTCACTGATCGGTGGACTTCCGATGATCTCGGAGATCGTGCGCAGCTCGGCGAACATCAACTACGGGGCCAAGACGCGCTTCTCCAACGCATTCCATGGCCTATTTCTGCTCGTGTTGGTTGCCGCCGCGCCGGGCCTTTTGAACATGATTCCCCTCGCGGCGTTGGCCGCCATGTTGATCTACGCTGGGATTCGCCTGGCAAGCCCTGCGGAGTTCATCCATATGTGGGCGGCCGGCAAGGACCAGTTCGCAGTCTTCATGGTCACGCTCGTCATGACGCTCGCCGTCGATCTGCTCGTGGGTGTCTTTGTCGGCGTTCTCCTTGAGCTTGCGATTCAGCTCTTCCTGGGAGCGGGTGTCCGCCACATCATTCGGCCGATGTTCCAACGACGGGTGATCGACGATGACACCCAGGAACTCCGATTGGAGTCGTCCGCGTCGTTTAGCAATTGGATCGCGATGAAGGCAGAGATCGGCAAGAGCACGTGCAAGTGCGTCATACTCGACCTGAGCGGATCGAAGGTGGTCGACCACACCGCCCAATGCCGTCTGGCAGAACTCCAGCGCCAGTGGAATCACGAGGGTCGACATCTGCGCATTGTTGGGCTCGACGCCCACGAATGCAGATCGAGTCACCCACACGGCCTGCGCATCCTCGGTCGCCGGGTGTCCGCGACTCCGCACGCTCAGAGCAGCAACGCGGCGTAACGTCGCGCGAGGCAGAGTACCTTGTCGATGCGCGACCACCATCAGCTCGTCCCGGCGCAACTAGGGCGACACGATGAGGACCTTGTCGCCCTGGAGCGCCTCAGCGCGGCAATCCACGCCGCCGCGGAGGGACTGTCGGACCAGGGTCCGCTTGAGACCTTCATTCACCACAACACCCTGCACGCATTCGCAAACCGCGAGTTTCACCATGCGCTCGAGGAAGCGCGCGACGTGCTTGGCTGTGCGACCTATCTCGACGAATCAGAGTACCGCGCCGCGTATCAGGCGGGCCGTATCACAGACCGAGATCTCGAGGAGGCAACAAGACAGCGATTCATGGAGCGCGCTGCCGCGCAGCGCGAGGGCGTGGCACACGAGCACGACCTGCCCAGCGCCGACCTGCGCGGCTCGGCGCGTGAGAGCGAATTTGCAGATGAGTCGACCACAAGTCCGCTGCGCGCGATCCTTCTTCACGACTATGAGGCCGCGCACAGCGGCAGCGATGCAATCTGGCGCGCCGGTCATGAACTGATCGACTTGGTTGCCGCGTGGCCAGAGTCACGGCGTGCCCGCGCTCGTGCGTGGCTGTTGGGCGAGCTTGAGAGGCCCGAAGACGACCCCTTGGGTGCGCCATCTCAGCCGCTCGCCACCGAGATCGTCCGACGCTGGTGCGGCGTCAACCTCATGTCCGCGTTCGAGCAGAACTGGCTGACCCATAGATTCAACCCGTCCCGCGGAGCTTCGCTCGAAGACAGCTCCGACTCGATGCGACTGCGCGGGGCTACCTCAGTTCGCACGCTGGCGTCACGCATACACATGCACCGGTGGCAGCGTGGTCAGTCCGATCGTCGGGCCTATCGCATCGCCGTCGGACGCCGACTCGCCAGGCTCGCAGCAGAGAGTGTCGAGCGCCGAGGCGAAGGTGAGCACGGCGCCACAGCAGGTATCTCAGACGTCGATATCGACGCCTGGATCGCCCATGAAGCCAAGCTCGTCGGTGACTTCGTCGAGGATGAGCTGGGCCTGCCGCGACACCCCAGGAACTGGCGCCGCCATCTCATCGGTGCGCCAACTCGTCTCCTCGCTCGAGTCCTCTGGAGCATCGCGCTTCAGGCGAGCCGAGTCACAACGAGCGTCGTCGAGCAAGCCAGGCGGTTCGATCACTCGAACCGCAGTGCGGCCTTGCCGATCGATAAGACCGACCAAGGCGAGCGGCTGAGTGTGGACCTCTGCCGCACGAAGGCGAAAGCCTACGTTGCGGAGGTCCACCGTCTCCACGCGCCGCTGGACGTGCTGCGGACGCTGAGCGGCAGCGATCTGATCGCGACCTTTACCGAGTGTGTCGTTGGTCTCGTCGCCGGCTACCTCGACGAGGGACTCGCCCGTTGGTCGATGCCGTCAAGACCACAGGGCCTCTTTGCGTGCTTGATCGAACACAGCAGGGTCGACCGCACGCTTTGGCCAGTGAGAATGGCATTACTCGGTGCCGCAGACGCCAAGCATAGCAACGGCGACTCGAGCTCCGACGGCCGACCTGCGCTGCGTTTCTGTCAGCAGATGCTCACGGATCTCGGTGTCGGCCCTGAGGATGCCGAGCGATTCGTCGGAGCGCTGTTGCGGCGAATGTGGGGATGGTCTGCGATGGTGAAATGGCGGTCGCACCACTCGGCGCGGCACCACGCCGTAGGACCGACACCGAGGATGGAAGAGTGGCTCGCGGTGCTACTCGCCTATGAGGTAAGCCTCGCGGGCGCACCGCTGGCGGCGCAGCTCGGCCGCGAGCTGACAACACTTCGCTCGGACCTTGAGCGAAACATCGACGAGGTCGCGGTTCGGGCAGCGCTGTGGTCGGGTCGCCTCCCGGGTGTCCTGGCCCGTCGCGCGCGCGCCTGCCTTGCCGCGCCCCATGATCCGAATCGCCCCGCACGACTCGCTCGCACGCTGGACGCGATCGCGAGCTTCGAGCGTCGCGAAGCCTCGCACACGCAGGCCTGGCTCATCGCCGCCTGTGTTGCTCGACTACCGGTCGAACTCGATAGGTTCGCGGCGCAGGCACATGAGATCGCCACGGTGGTCGTCGGCGAGGATGCTCGCTTTCACCATCAGGCTCGCCTGGAGGTATGGCAGGTGGCATTTGAGGCCAACTACCGGCGTGCGCTTCTCAGCGCGATCGAGGCCAACGCGAAGCGTGAAATTCGAAGCGAGCGCGATCTTAAGCACCGAGCCCTGTTCCAGGCGGCGTTTTGTATCGACGACCGTGAAGAGTCGCTGCGCCGACACCTTGAGGAACAAGAGCCTGGCTGCGAGACCTTTGGCGTCGCTGGCTTTTTTGGCGTGCCTGTGCGCTTTCACGGTGCCGATCGTGAAGACCACGTCGACCTCTGTCCGCCGGGCGTCGCCCCGATCGTGGAGGTCCGAGCGTGCTCGGCAGAGGAACTGGCGCGACGTGATGCAAGTCGGGCGAGCTCGCCGGCGCTGAGGGACCGCTCTCGCGTGGCGTCCAAGCTCGCCTCGACCGTAAGCCGCGAGCTCCATGCGGCCACCCACGCGGGGCCATCGACCCTGCTTGCCCTGCCCGCGGACGGCGTGCGTGCGTGGAGCGAGCTGCTGTTCAGCACACTTCGGCCGCTGATACCCTGGCCGTCATTCTCAACGGTTGCACCCCCGCTTGCCTTTGATCGTCGCGACAGCTTGGAAGCGGCCGCGGATGGCACCGCGCACGACTGCGGCGACGTCGACGGCTTGGGGCTACCGCTTGCGGAGCGGACGCGACTCGTTGAGGCGACCCTCCGAAACATGGGACTCGTGTCCGGATTTGCTCCGATCGTCGCGATGGTCGGACACGGCTCGATGAGTTCGAACAACCCGCATGTCTCCGCGTACGCCTGCGGCGCGTGTGGTGGAAGCAACGGCGGGCCCACCGCTCGCGTCTTTGTTCGATTTGCGAATGATCCACAGGTTCGTCGCGAGCTGAGCCAGCGTGGGATCTCGATCCCGGCCGACACCACCTTCTTGGCCGCGGAACACGACACCTGCGCGGACATCGTGACCTTCTTCGATCTCGAGCGTGTCCCGGCGAGCGAGCGCTCCCGCGTGGAGTCGGTCCATCAGACGCTGGCAAAGACCTGCCGCGTCGTCGCACACGAGCGCGCACGCCGGTTGAGCGGCGGCGAGCTGCAGCGCACACCTGAGCAAGCCTTTCGGTGGATGTCGCGGCGCGCTCACGACCTAAGCCAAGTGCGGCCCGAGCTCGGCCACGCCAATAACGCATCGGCGATCGTCGGTCGACGTCGCCTCAGCCGCGATCTGTTCCTTGATCGCCGCGCGTTCCTGGTCAGCTACGACCCCGATCGCGACGACGACGGAACGATCCTCGGGAGAATTCTCGCAGCGGTCGTCCCGGTCTGCTCGGGTATCAGCCTGGAGTACTACTTCTCTCGCGTCGATCAGGCGGTGCTCGGAGCGGGCACGAAGCTTCCGCACAACGTCGTTGGGCTCATCGGCGTCATGAACGGCGCGTGTTCGGATCTACGTACCGGCCTGCCCAAGCAGATGATCGAGATTCACGAGCCAATGAGGCTTGCGTTCGTCATCGATGCGCCGCTTGAGCGCGTTCGCGCCGTGCTGGCGCGGCAGCCGGCCGTGGCAAGGACCTTTGAGTTGGGTTGGGCCCAGTTGAGCGTGATCGACGCCGGCAGCGGAGTCTTCATCCTCGATGGTCGTCGAGGATTCATCCGCAGCGCAGAGGTCGGATCTGCGGGTGACACACCGACGGTGGCGTCCTCGATCGACTGCTACCAGGGACTTGTCGGTCCGGTGCCCCCGAAGCTGATCACATCCAGTGGCGAGAGGATGGTCTCACCATGATCGCGCCCGCAGCGGAGGTACTCGACACCCTCGCTCCTTGGATCTTCAGCACGATCGCGGTGCCGCTGCTCGCCGCGCTCGTCCTCGCGGCCGCTGCTCTCGGCAGTTCGTCCCTGACAGACTCCCGCGAGCGCCTTGTCAGCGGTTTTACGTTTGCGGCCGTCGCCTTTGCGGCGATCGCCTCCTGGACGACGCTGGTCCTTACCCTCGCCTCGCCGCGCGCCCGGGTCGTGTTGATCTGGCACTGGCTGGGCACCCTCAAAGAGGGATTGGACCTTGCGCTTTGGATCGATCCCCTCGCCGCGGTGATGATGGTCACGACCACCATGATCACGCTCGCTGCGATCGCGTTCTCGCGGAACTACTTGCACCGCGAGCCCGGATTTCTCCGTTATCACATCCTGGTGTTGGTGTTCTGCGGCGGGATGCTGCTGCTGGTGATGTCCGACAGTTATCTCTTGGTGTTCGTCGGTTGGGAGATCACGGGGGTTTGCTCTGCGCTCCTCATTGGGTTCTATGAAGAGCGTGATCGTCCCGCGCGCGCAGGGCTCCGTGCCTTCGCGACCAACCGATTCGGTGACCTCGGGCTCTTGCTGGCGATCTTCTGGCTAAGCAAGGGGGCCGGAGGCGTCGACTTCGCCTCGGCCCACGCGGGCACGTGGACGCTGGGACAGTCGGGCGCAGACCTCGTCGCTTGCTCCCTGCTGGTCGCGGCGTTCGTAAAGTCGGCGCAGCTACCGGTGTCGAACTGGCTCACCGAGGCCATCGAAGGCCCGTCCACGACCAGCGGCCTGTTTTACGGCGCGGTCATGGTCAACGCAGGCGTCTATCTTCTGTTGCGTTCGGCGCCACTTCTTGAGCGGTCCTCGATTGCGGTCGCGGTCCTACTCCTGGTCGCAGTGCTCACCTTTATCTGGGCGAGCACGAGCGGCGCGGCCGCGACCGATGCGAAGAGCATCCTGGTCTACGCAACGGTCGCTCAACTTGCGGGCATCTTCGCCTGTATCGCGCTGCGCCTCTACGATGTTGCGGTCGTGTTGATGGCGCTCCACGCCGGCGTCCGCATGCTCCAGTTCATTCGCGCCCCGTCGGCCATCGCGGATGCACGGGCGGCGCAGCGTGCGAGCGTCGTGCTGCAGCGCGAGCTTGGTCCCGCCGCGGACCGGGTCACTTGGTCACGCACCGCGCTGCTCGGGATCGTGGTCGCGCTCGCGTTGCTCGCTCTGAGCGTGGCCTCGCGCGCCAACTGGGTCAGTGAGGCGTCTGATCGTTCGCTCTCTGTGCTTGAGTGGCTGCTGACGGCCTTCATCGCTGGAGGGTTGCTCGCGGCCTCGAAGCTCGCCGGTGGCCTGGCGCAGCCGCGCCATCCCCTCGCGATCTGGGCGTGGCATCAGGCTCGTCAGGCGTGGCATCTCCGCCGCCTCCAAGACGGCGTACTTGTCCAACCGCTGCTGCTGAGTTCGAGCGCGCTGGAGGCAGTCGACGCCCGCTGGCGGCGTTCTCGATACGGGGCACCGCTCCTTGCGCTGTTGTTCTTGGTCCTCGCGCTCGCGCTGACCTGGCCCGGTGCACCGGCTGCGCCTAGGGATCCGCATGACGCTGCGAATCGCCCCCTGCCGGAGTGGCGCGCGGGGAAGGCGGCCGCTTTGACGGCCGCGATGGGAGTCGGGCGTCCATGAAACCGATCGAGCTCGCGGAGCTCAGCGTCTTTGCCACGCTGGGGTGGCCGCTCCTCTCATGCATGATCCTTGCCCCGCTCCTCGGTGCGATCGCGGCCTTGCTCGTCCCGCGCGGCGTCGGCGTGCGCATTGTCGCCGGCATCTCGACCACGCTCACGCTCATCCTCAGCGTCGTTGCCGTCGTCGCATTTCACCCCGATGATCACGCCCTGCAGCTGGTCGAACGCTCGACGCTCGCACTCGGACCACTCCACTGGCATGTCGGCGTAGACGGCATGAGCCTGTTCTTTCTGCCGTTCTCGGCGCTATTGTCATGCGCGACCGTGGTGGCGGCGCGAGAACGACTCGCCGATCCGCAGCGCACCGCGCTCGCGCTCGTGCTGGAGAGCTTGGCGCTCGCCACCTTCTGCACGCTCGATATGGCGGTCCTGATCGCTCTCTGGGGCCTGACCGCGTTGCCGGCCTATTGGCTCCTCAAGAAAGACGGCGCGCCGGATATCGCCGCAGAGACCGCGCGGATGCTGCTCATTGGTGTCGTCCCGCTCGGGCTGGTGTTGGTCGTGCTCGCGACGAATCCTCTCGTCGACCCGGCGATGCGCTTTGACTGGTCGGCGCAGGTGGTCGCGGGCATTCCGGCCGAGCTTCAGCCCATGCTGCTCGCACTCGTCACGCTCGCGGCAGCGATCCGCATGCCACTCGCGCCTTTCCATGGTTGGGCCATTCGGCTCATACAGCACGGCATGCTCGTGACCAATATCTTGGTCGCGGGCGTCCCGGTGGGCGCGTACGTCTTCCTGCGACTGGCGCTGTCACTTAGCCCAAGCGCCTTCGCAGATTACGAGCTGGTCTTGGTGGTGCTTGGGCTGGCCTCTGTTGCATACGGATCCGTGCTTGCCCTCGGACAGACGGATTTGCGCGCTGTGCTAGCGTTTCTGGAGTTGTCCGCCGCAGGGATGCTGATCGTCGGCATCGCGTCGCTCGAGCTCGAAGGCATCGCGGGCGCGCTGCTGCAAGCCTCCAGCGCCTACCTGTGCTTTGCTGGACTTCACGTTGTCACGACGATGGTGTCCGAGCGCACGGGTACCACGGACTTCTCGTCGCTGGGCGGACTCTCTTCCAGACTCTCTGTGTTCTCCGCCGCGTTCTTGATTCTGGGTTTGGGCGCGGTCGGCTTTCCCGGCACGGTCGGCTTTGTCTCGGAGCATCTGCTGATGCACGGTGCGGCGATCGGCGATCG
>CAZVEM010000014.1:3755-18273 GCA_964626165.1 uncultured Nannocystaceae bacterium | reverse complement strand
TCTCCTTCGCGATCGTGCTCGTCAGCTTGGTCTTCGTGAACATCTCCGGCGTCGCGCTGTGGTGGTCGTGGTCACGAACGTTCCAAGGCACGCCCCGATCGCCAGTCGCGAGCCACGCCGCACCACCCCAGCGCTTCGAGGTCGCGGTCCTGCTCGCCATCTGTGCGATCGTGCTGCTCTCCGGCCCCTGGGTCGAGCGCTTCCTCGGGTTCACCCACGGCGCGATCGAGTTGTGGCTTTACCACTGAGGCCCATTGAGGCTAACCGAAGGCAGGGCGCATGGTTGGCGGATCGGGGGACTGTGTTGATGGGTTGTTGTCGGGGCGACGCTTGATGGATGCATTTCTGCGGAGAGAGAATGGGTGCTGGCGTACTAGATCTTCCGTTGAAGTACCGTCTCGCCGTATGGGCCCAAGCGCGAACAGGCGGGACACCGGCCCACCTCGAATTCCGCGGTCTCGAGCCGTCGCGGTCCGGCGGTGCCACCTCGAGGGTGGCCGCGAACGGTCAGGACGGCGGCAACGGGCCAATCATCAGCGGCCACTTCGGCGGTGGTCCCTCGCAGGGCATGCCGCAATACATGCGCATCTTCCAGGTGTGCTCGGGCCAGAGCGACTCGCGGTCGCCATTGAGCAGGCGCTGGCGTCGCTCTCTGTACTCCCGGTCCCACTCCTGGTCGCGTAGCTTCGCCGCGCGGACGAGCTCATCGGCGCCCGCATGTCGCGGCCTCCGCCCAAACATCTGTCGCCAGCTCTTGGGCTTCTCCGTGCTCATCTCCGTCGCATGACGCCGTGCGAGCCCCTTGACGTTCCCGACCTTGCGACCCGTCGCCCTACGCTCGGCGCGAGCAGTGTCCTCGGCCTTGGCCACACGAGCGAGCACCTCCTGCCGCACCTCTTCATCGCCGCGAGCCGGCAGCACCGGAGGCCGCACGAGCTCAAACACTACTTCATCGGGCAGCTCGCTCGGCTTACCGCGATACTTCAGTCGACCCGTACTATCGGGCTTGCGCTTCTTGACCACTCGTCGCCGCTTGTCCTTCAGGTCCGCCCAAAGCCCCACCGCAGGCCGCTTGATCACAGCACGCTCGCCATACTTCATCGTGCACGTCGTCACCCCGGGCCACTGCGCTGCCTTTTCCACCAGGTGGTCCTTGACTGGATTGGCCAGGACGTAACCCGCCGTGTCGAGAATCGCGCCGTCATCGAGCAACTCGACCACCTCGTAGGGCTCAAAGACCGAGCCGGTCTCGCCTAGCATCGCGTTGACCTGCCGCGCGAGCATGGACTCGAAGAATGCGAACGCCTCGGGATGATTGCCGTATTGGTCGCCGACCTCGAGGTGCACGTGGTTGGACATCGCGGTCAGATCGTGGATCAGCACCCCGTAGCGCTCCGAGGTCAGGGCCGCGAGGTAACGGATCACCTGATTGAGTCGCTTGCCCGGCCACAGGAGGTAGAGCCTGCGGACGACGCTGAAGGTCGCGTGATAGATGCCGGGTCGAATTGCGCGCGGAGCCATGCAGGGTTGCATCGGCCTACGTGGCAGGAAGTTGCCATCACCCGCTCGGTCGTCCTCATCCGGGTGATGTTTAGAACCCAAGTGCCTTGCTCCAATCCCCCTGCTCCAAGATCCACCGCGCACCAAACGCTGCTCCCGCTGCCCGAAGGTCGGCGAGAGGTCGGGACGGCCTCGCATTTCTCGCTTGCGACCCTTCCCGCTGCCCGAAGGTCGGCGACACGTCGGGACGGCCTCGCATTTCTCGCCTGCGACCCTTCCGAAGCGAACCTCCCTCCGAGCGTGACGGTCCCAACCTGCGTTCGGCCGCCGACGGCCGATCTGAGCTGAACGCTGCCGTCCACGCGCATTCATCCGGCCAGAGCCACCGTCGCCATCGCGACGCGGCCGCCCGTCTTTACGCCGTAGTCCGAGCGTGTCACGGTCGCGGACATGGCCTCGTCGGACGATTCAAGCAACGCGCCACTTCTCGTTCTGGCAGAGAATGTCACCGCGCTCGATCGCCGAACGGGAAAGGTCCTGTGGCAGTATGACCCCGGTTCAGAGGCTGTGCGTCGCTTTGCCACGACCGCCGATCGCGTGTACCTCATTGATCGTACCGGTGGTCTCCACTGCCTCCAGCTCGCGAACGGTCAGCTCCTCGGCCGTATCCAGCTGCCGACGATGGCAGCCGAGAGCATGCTGTCGGACGGCGAGACAATCTACGTCGCCAGTGACAGCAGCGTGATCGCGCTCGACCTTCACGGCCGCATCCTCTGGGAACAGAAGGTCGCACGGAACGTTCGACACACGCTGACAGGGATGGCGATCCCCGGCGGCGCGTCGATTCAACCAGATTGGTCACGTGGCTAGCCGGCTTTCGAGGAAACCCAGCGGAGTTCATGGACGTGCAATCGCCATGCAGATCGAGGTTCGAGGACGGAGCGTACAGGGCGTGCGCGACCCACGAGCCGCAGAGCGCTGCATGGTGAGTGCGCGGCCATGTGCCGCGCGGGGTTCCTCAACAGCCTGCTAGGGCGGCGGTAGAGCCACTGCGGCAGCGGAAGGTGCTACGAGTCGAGCCCTCCAGAGGAGGCTGTGAGCGTCGCACGGGCTGCCGCCCGTGATCGTTCAGGGCAGCTCCATCCGATGCGAATGTCCGACGTCGCCGCTCCGTCCGGCGCCACGAGCGAGCTCAGATGCGTACTGACCGCGTCCGGGTCCGCGACAACGCCCCCTCATGAATCTCTGGGTCATTGCTGCGGCGAATCTCAGAGACTGCCCGTGTCCACCGCGATGGCCTCCAGGCTTGAAAGTCGTCTCCACCAAGTGGCCTGCGCTGGATCTCATGCCGTCTGATCGGTGCTCAGAGCTCCAATTTCAGTGGTGGCCGAAGGCGGAGGTCTGTGTCATCTCCGAGCCCGAACCCTCGTACGCCGTGTCACAGGCATGGGTGCACCGATGGATCCACCGATGGACCCACCGATGGACCCACCGATGGACCCACCGATGGATCCATGCATCCATGCATCCATGCATCCATGCATGAATGCGCGCGACCACTCCGTCCTCTCGGGCTCCACTGTGGCTCCGAACTCCGAACCGAGTACGACAGCTCCGCCCATCTTCGGGGCGGGTGCAAGTCCCACGACGACACCACTGAGCTGAACTCCTGGGCACTTTTCTCTATGTGCGAGTGTCGATCCAAGGGCACACAGTAACTCCCATGCGCTGCAAGTCGAGCGCCTTGCGGGCGCACCGGTGTCATGGCTACCCTGGCGACGATGACTCCGCGTCTGCTGTTGATTCCCCTTCTCCTTGGCCTAAGTCTCTCCAGCGCGATGCTCGTCGCCTGCGACTCGGGCGACGACAACGCCGATGCCGGAAGCGACAACACCGGTGATGGTGATGGTGATGGTGATGGCGATGGTGACGGTGACGGTGATGGTGATGGTGACGGCGATGGTGATGGTGACGGCGATGGTGATGGTGACGGCGATGGTGACGGCGACGGCGACGGTGACGGCGACGGTGACGGCGATGGCGACGGCGACGGCGACGGTGACGGCGATGGCGACGGAGATGGCGATGGCGACGCACCCGAAGGCACCGTTGTGTGGACAATCGACGGCAACAGTCACCAGACCACGGAGGCCTTTCCTGCGAGCGCGGACGTGCAGAAGTCCAACCCTGCGGTGTTGACCCTGACCGTGAGCGGAACCGACGCGGTCACCTTCGACAGCATCAATCTCGTCGTGAGCGTCTCCGCTCCGTCTTCCCTCGATGTTCTCGCTGCGGGCACCTACCAGTGCGCTCCTGCGGGGCAGCTCCCAAGCGTCGGCATCAACGGTGGTCAAGGCGGCGTCGTCTATTCGTCAACGGGCTCGCTCGCCGATTGCTCGGTGACCTTTGACGCGGACATCAACGTCGGGACGCCCGTCAAGGGTTCGGCAAGTGGCACCCTCGACAGCATGAATGGCCCCGCCGAGTTCTCGATGGCATTCAACCTCGTGGACATCCCGGGGTGAGCGAACGACTCGTCAGGCCGATGAGCAACGGCTACTTCGGCGGCGGGGCCACGCAGGCCATGCCGCCGAAGCGTGGCACCTTCCGTGCGTGCTAGACCCTGGCAGCCAGGACCTGTCTGCCAGGATCACGTCGACTCGTGCCGCTTTACAGCAACTCGCTCCGCATACGCATGCATGCACGTCGTCAACCCCGGGCGACTGCTTCGCCCGTTCCACGAGACGGTCAGGAACCGAAACGGCGGGAACGTCTGCTCGCGCGTCGAGCATCGCGTCCTCATCGAGCACCGCGACAGCGTGATACGGCTCTGAGACATACGCCTCCGAGACCGACCCGATCCCGTCGCGTGCCTCGTTGACCGGCCTCGCGAGCATGGCCTGAGCGAACACGTACGCCTCTGGAAAACTGCCGAAGTCGTTGCCGACCACGACGAGATCGCGGTCGATTGTCGGGTCTGCGGGCGCTGGCGCTGCGAATCACCGCTCTGGCTCGAAAATGAACGGATACGTCACAAAGGTCGACTCGCCGTCTGGGTCGGCGGGAAACGTCCAGCGGAGGAGCTCGGCGGCGACGCACGTCGCGACTTTCTCATCGGGAAAAGGCGTCGACGCATCGATCATCACGTCCTCCACGGTGCCGTTGCCCGCGACCGAGAATTTCATCCGCAGGGTGCCATGGAGCCTGGGATCGCGATCGAGCCCGGCGGCATAGCACTGGGCGAGCTCGCCGCTGTGCGCGCGAACGACCTCGCGCACGCGACCGATCTTGGGCTCCTCGATTCTGTTGACCTGCGTGTCGCACAGATCTACGAACTCGCTGCTGAGCCGAGCCGCCATCGCCTCGTGCGAGCAGGCGCGGAAGTCGACGACCGCGGCCTCGGACATCGGGAGCACAGCGTCTCGGAGCAGGTCGCAATACGCAGCGGTGAGTGCCTTGTCACCGAAGTCAGGCGTGCTTAGCCGCGCGACCTCGTCGACGAGGTGTTGGCGCGCGGTGCCTAGCCGGGAGAGCGCGACTACCTGCGGAAAACCGGGATAGCTCGCGATGATCTGCCGGTAGGCGGGCTCGAGCGCCTCGAAGGCGGCGCGCTTCTCCGCAACGTAGCCGCTGAGCAGCTTCGCGGATACGTCCATGGCCAGCGGCGCAGTCTTGCGCTTCGAGCCGGCGTTCACGCGCAGCTCGACCGGGGGACGGAGCCGCAAGTAGGCCTCGAGTTCCGTGTCTGCCGAAATGGCTTCCGCTTGGGAGATGACGGTCGGCCAGGCTTCGATCTCAACCGCATCCGCGTCGCTCGGCATGCCCGCGAGCGCGTGCTTGATGGCGGACGCCGCGAGCGCGCGCGCTCGTGTAGCAGTCTCGTCGCGATCGCGCACGCCGATCGCAGGCCACGCGTGCTCCATGCACGCGCCGCGACGCTGAGAGGCGCCGTCCTTCGCTACGGTCGCTGCAGACGCCGCGGTCGCTCCAGAGGCTTTGGCCGCTGCAGAAGACGCGGGCCGGGCATCCGCGGGATGTCGCCGTGACGCGTCGCGCTGGCTGACGTCGTCTTCTTCCGTGATCGTGATGCACAGCCCCATGCGCGCACGAGGACAGCTCTCTTCCCACAGCACGCCGGCCGCGCTTGCCTCGGCCAACGCGAGGCGTCCAGCTCCCCCTGCATCACCGACCTCCTCGAGATACTGTTCGGCGCGGTTGAGCCGCTCCCGAGCGTTCGGTGCGACCAGAATCGCGGCGAGCTTCTTGCGGACCTCCGCACTCACGGTGGCCTCGCCTTGTGCGCGTGCGGAGGCTTCCTCAGCGAGTGCACGCGGTAGACCCGAGCTGTCGACCGCAACATTGGCGGCCGACAAAGGCGTCGTCCCCACCTCTGGCAGAGTGCGGGTCGCGAAATAGGCCAGCACCGCGCTGATGCCAACGACGAGCACACCAGCTGCGAGAGGGCCCACGCTGACACGCGGCCGCGTGCTCGCCTGGGTATCGTCAGCGGTCAGGGCAGCCAGCAGCTCCTCCATCGACCCCCACCGCTCGGCACGATCGCGCGCGAGGCCGCGAAGGATCGCGGCCACGACCCGCGGTGGTGCTCGGGTCCTGGGCGGCTCAACGGGCGCATCGGAGAGGACCTGTCCTAGTAACTCCGCGTATGTCCGACCATCGAAGGGCCGCTTGCCGTCGAGCGCCTCATAGAGCGCCACACAAAACGAGTAGATATCGGTGCGGACGTCGGTCCGTTCGCCGCGATGCTGCTCGGGCGACATGTACGCCGGGGTGCCTAGCAGAGCGCCCGTCTGCGTGATCTCAGTCGGCGCAGTCGGAGTAGCGGTGGAAGGAGTGGATGAGGTGCTGGGCAGGAGAGAATACGCAGCCTCAGTGCGCTGCTCCGCACCTGCTCCGACGTCGCGCGCCAGCCCGAAATCGAGCACGCGCACCAGGCCGTCATCACCGCAGATGACGTTGTCGGGCTTGAAGTCGCGGTGAATGAGTCCCGCGCGATGAGCTGCCGCGATCCCACGGCCCGCGTCGACGAAGCGCGCGAGGATCTCTTGCCAAGGAGCCTCTTCTTGCTCGCTTGCCTGCGCGCGGAGCCAGCTCTTGAGTGTCAGACCAGGGACGTACTCCATCGCGATCCAGACGCGATCGCCGACCGTACCGACGTCATAGACGTGGACGAGGTTAGGGTGCGTCACCTTCGCCATGGACTGCGCCTCACGTTGCAATCGCATGGTCGCCGACGTGCCAGAGCCCGCGTCACTCACCGCGACGAGCTTGATCGCGACGCGCCGACCGAGCTCGGGATCGTCCGCGAGGAAGACCGCGCCCATGCCACCGCGGCCAAGCAGCCGCGTCACGCGGAAGCGGCCGACCTGTTCTCCGATCATCGGCAGGCTCGTGCCCGCTGCAGCGCCTCGGTTCATCCCGCGCTCGCTCAGGGGCGGCACGTCGCTTGCCGCGACTGTCTCGTCACTGTCTGCAGCGATGGTCGCGTCGCTCAACCGAACTGCCTCGCGTGGCGCAATCGCCCCGGGGCCGCCGGCCGCAGGAGGGCCAAGGTCCGTGTCGTTGAGCGAAGACGTCACCCCTAAAGCGTAAGTGGTGTGAACCGAGCGCGCTCGCAGCGTCGCGCCGCAGGCCTTGAGGCACCATTGGACGAAGTCGGGCGGCCTCAGACTCCCGGCACCACGCAGCGCCGCGCGAATGGATGAGCGCGTGATCTTGCTCCGCGCGAAGGCGTCGGTTCTGAGTGCCCGCTGGTGCGGTCGGGCAACGACTTCACCGTCGCTGCGATGTGACGCGACGTCGGGTCGACCGCACGCAAGTGGGCGAGCGGCGTGCACCTGTCTTCCAGCGCACGGCGCGGTCTCTTGTCGCGGTGTTCGCCGATGCAGCAAGAGAACGGCAGCAAGGCGATGCCTACCCTGCCGAGCGCCGCGTGTTCGAGCACGTCGGCGTCGTTCACGACAAGACCGTCGACGCCCACGCCATGACCCTCCACGCCGCGGCCACGGTCGATGGCCGCAGCGCGGCGCGCGAAGGACCTCAGGGCTCGCTTGCTGTCGCGGTCAACGAGGTCAGCGCCTGCACGCCCACGGGGGGCGTGGGCAACCACGGAAGGACGAAGAGGCGCTTCGCCAGACCGTTGGCGATGCGTGCGGCCTGCCGGTGCTCGGCAGCAAGGCGCGCTTGCAGTAGCGGGTCGCGGGTTCCGGCGGCGGCGATGCTCTTGTTGAGGACCCAGGCCCAGGGCTCGATGCGGGCGCGTCGAAGGTCTTCTTGCAGTGCCGCGGCCTGGCTGACCGGCGTGACCTCGGGAAGGGTGACGAGAATGACGCGCGTAAGCGCTGGATCCTGCAGGCGCATGAGTGGCGTGGTGAGGTGGACGACGCTTGCGAGTCCCTCGGCCTGGCGCATCATCTGCCGATGGTAGGCGCCGGTGGCATCCATCAACAGCAGCGAGTGGCCGGTCGGCGCGGTATCCAGCACGACGAAGGCGCTGCGGGCCTCGGCAACCACACGACTAAAGGCATGGAATACCGCGACCTCCTCGGTGCACGGTGATTCCAGATCCTCAAGCAGAAGATCGCGACCCGCTTGGTCAAGGTTCTTGCCCCGTGTCGCCAGAATTCTTTGGATGTACTCCTGGGTTTCGACAGCTGGGTCGATGCGTCCGACCTTAAGTCCCTCCAGATTGCCGTCGAGCGTCGCGGCGACGTGAGCCGCGGGGTCGGTGGTCGTCAAGTGAACGCTATGGCCGCGCCGGACCAAGCCAACAGCGAGGGCCGCGGCGATCGTCGTCTTGCCGACACCGCCCTTGCCCATGACCATGATCAGTCCGTGGCCCATCGCTGCGATCTCGTCGACCAGCCGCGCGAGCGGCTTTGCAGACAGGGGCGCGGGGTCGGACGCGACCTCAATCATCGGAATCGATCCCCCGCCGAGGAGCGCACGCAAGGCGGGAAGTCCTACGGTGTCGAATGATCGCAGAGGCACCTCATCGCGTGGCAGGCTCGCGAGCGTGGCCGGCATCTGTTCAAGCGCGGTACGACCCACCTCCTCGAGTGCGCTGGCAACTGCATCATCCGCATAGCTCGCATGAAAGACGCCGTTGACCACGAGGCGCTGATGCGCCATGCCCAGGGCACGTAGCTCATCGGCGGCACGCGCAGCCTCCTGCATCGTGCGCAGGTCTGGCCAGGTGACGAGGACGACTGTGGTCCGCGTTGAATCCCGTAGCGCAGCGAGGGCGGAGTTGAAGCGTGCCTCTTGCAACTTCAATCCAGAGTGCGGGCCAAGGCAAGAGGCGCCACGGTCGTTGCCGGCAAGAAAGCCGCTCCATGCCGCGGGCAGGCTCAGCAGGCGAAGCGTGTGGCCAGTTGGAGCAGTGTCAAAGACCACGTGATCCCAGCTCGCCTCTGCTCCTTCGCTTGTTCCCTCGCCGGCCAACAGGGCGGAGAATTCGTCGAAGGAGGCAATCTCCGTCGTGCACGCCCCCGAGAGCTGCTCGCGTACCGTGGCTCTGTCCTCCGCGGTCGCGTCTGGACCCATCAAGGCCTCGACTCGGTGGCGGTAGGCCTCAGCCGCGACATCGGGATCGATGTTGAGCAGATGCAAGCCGGACACCCCCGGCACCGGTACGGGTTGATTCGAGAGGGGCACGCCCAACATCTCGTCGAGGTTGGACGCGGCGTCGGTGCTGACCAACAGCACGCGCAGACCCGCATCGGCGAGCGAAATGGCAACGGCGGCGGATACCGAGGTCTTTCCGACCCCGCCTTTGCCGGTGAAGAACAAGAAACGCGTCGGGCTTGAGAGCAGGTCCATGGTTGGGTGTCCGCGCCAGTCGAACAGAACATCTGCGAATGACCGCCGTCGAGCCAGTGGTGCTTGGTCGCTGGCGCCAGCTCGAGAGACAGGCTGCCGGAGTCGTAGCGAAGTTTCGAACCCCTGACACAGGCTCTGCCCAACACATCCACCTTTGCCCGTGAGACAGCGCACCACGGTCTTCGCGAGGCGCAAGCTCCGGCGACAGCACGGCCACACCGACACCGACACTGAAATTCACACTCACACGCGCGCTCAGCTCACGCTCACGCTCACGCTCGCGCACGCACGCCCACGCCCACGCCCACGCCCACGCCCACGCCCACGCCCACGCCCACGCCCACAGTAGCCCGGAAGCCGTGTCGCAAGACGAGCATTGAGTTCGCGGTGCTTCTCCCGCTCGTGTTGATATCGAGCAAGCGAATCACTGAGTTTTTCCCGGACAAAGCCACCGGATCATTGGCCTACCTCGTGCTCGTCATTCTCGCAGCGACGGTTGGCGTGATTGGTGGGACGATTGCCTTGATCGCGGGGTGGAACAAGACCACCAAGGGCGTGCGCATCGCCGCGCTGTTTGGCATTCTCTGCGGCCTGAGTCTCTTCGTGATGTTGGCCGTGGTGAGGTCGTCCTAGCGGGTTGTCGAAGAACCCATGTGGAGTGCATGAGCGTGCAATCGCGATGCAGACCGAGGCGCGAGGAGGGAGCGTACCGGGCGTAGGTGACCGACGAGCAACAAGGCGATCAACGAAGGGGCTGCATGGCGAGTGCGCGGCCATGCGCCGGGCGGGGTTTTTCGACAGCCTGCCAGTCGCGATCAACTCAGTGCCGCAACCCAGTGCTGTCATCCAGTGCTGTCACCCAGTGCCTTAGTGTCGACGATTCGAATTGGCGCGGAATTCATTGGGGGCACTTGACCTGATTCTGGACACCTCTACGATTCGCGTGCGCGCACGCGCGAGAAGTCCTATGCCATCGTCCCCGACGCCGCCGCAACGCCCAGGCTTGCCCAAAGATGCACGGACCAACAATGCCACGACGGTGCCGAATCCGGCACGTCCAGGTAGTGGGCCAGCAATGGGTGCACTCGCGGGGCGTGCTCAACCGCAGGCGAGTGCACCTACGCCGTCGGCGCCTAAGGGCGGTAGCGCGACGATGCTCTTGCGCCTCCTTGGCGTGATTTTGATCGGCGCGCTCACATGGATCTGGTGGTCGACACAGGAGGAGGAGGAGGAATCCCTCCCCCCCTCGGGTGAGAAGCCGCCTGAGGACCCGCGGGAACGGGAGCGCCGTGTCGCGAACTATCACAAAGGTCATCCGGAAATGACGAGCGTCACGTCGACGCTCGACGCTCTCGCACCGACGACCGCGGTCGTTCCCGATCGCCGTTTCCTCGGCGCACTCGATCGCATGGCGGTCCTCACCGGCGCGCCTTTCGATCTCGTCGACGTGCGCCCCAGCGGCAACGGCGGCGGCAACATTGTCACGGTGGGCGCGAATCCTCCCTACACGCTTCCCGCACTTCCGACCGCCGCCGAATTGTGGACGATTGTCGACGCACAAGCGGCTGCGCTGCAGCCCGACAAGGTCTGGTCGGATGTGGAGGCTAAGCCTTCGTTCGCGTCCTTCACATCGGTCAGCGATGTCGAGCGCGCGCTGGGGACGTTGACGGATGTGTCGACCGCAGTTGGCAAGGGGCGAAAAAGCCGTGAGGATCTCCGTCGTTGGTGTGCGGGCTTGATTGCGCTGCTGGTTGCGACTCCCGCCGACGACCCGGGCTCGGATGCGCTCGCGAGCGAGGCGATTGCAGCGACGGCCCTGGCGAATGCACTTGGGATGGACATGTCGGTCGAGCGCGCGCTCATCGAGCACGTGCTCGGCTATACGGCCGAGGCAACGGCGAACGCACCGAGCACGGAGAGTCCTTCCCCGTCCGCTCTTCCGCCCGCGATCCGCATCGCAGTTGAGCAGCCGGGCCGGCTGCGCGACGCGACGACGTTGGGAACCGCAAAGACTGAGCTTGAGTGGGAGATGCTCTTGCGCACCGTGCCGAGGGACGGCGCGGACACAGAACTGGGCAAGCAGGTCAACGCCGCGCTCGCGCGTATCCCCAATGCGCCGGGTCTCGGAGCGTTTGCGCTGGCAGTGCAGTGGGAACCGGTCGATGCGCCGAAGCAAGCGCGTCGCGTATTGAGTCTGTGTGCACCGGGTCGCCCGGTCCCCCCCCCCGCTCGCGATGGAGGAGTTCGGCCCCCCGCAGGCCAACGCCCTGTTGTCGACGATCGGAACCGCGAGCAACGACGCCTTCGACGTCACAAATCTGCGGGTCCACACCTGCCGCGCATTGACGCACGAATTGGTCGAGAGGGTCCTGCGCTATTGGTCGGACACTCAGGGTTCGCAGCGTGCAATTGACTGGGCCGCTTCACTCGTAGGCGCGGATCCAGTCGATGACGACTTCGTCGCGGGGCTGCAGTTTCACGTCGATGCGCGGATGCGTCGTTCTTCGCTCGCGGAGATGTCTCGCGCTGCTCTCGAGGTGGACGGTCTGTCGTTTGCCGTGGTTGCGACCTTGTTGAGACAAGCGGCAGATGGCAATCGATTCTCCGAGGATGCGCAACGTCTCCTCGACCGCGCCGTGACCCGTGCCGATTCGCGGCCCAGCTATCGCAATAGGATCGGCGAGTACGTCAGCCGCTTACGCGGTGATCGACAGTTCGGCGATGCTGCGATCGGATCGGTCATCACGGTCGCGGCGGCATCGCAGCCGCGCGCCTGGACGGAAGCACTACGCATTGCAGGCGATGCGGACGCCTTGCTCGCGATCGCCCGCGACGAGGGGCTTCCGCCGCTGACACGCAGGCTCGCCATCGACGCCCTCACGCGAATGCCCAGTGCCTCGCCCGTCGCGGGCATGCCTGAGGCTATCGACGCATTGGTGGAGAGCGATGCCAAACGGGCGCCCCGCGACGCGGCAGCGCGCGCCCGCGCTGTCTCGCGCGTGATCGCGCGGCAAGGCTGTAAGGCGGCGATCCCCCTTGCCGAGGAAGCGCTGGCAGCAACTCTCGACGATACGGGTCTCAAGCGCGCGGAGCTGTCGACGGCGCTCGCAAAGTGTCTTCTCAGCGTTGGGCGATATGACGACGCAGACAAGGTCGCCGCGCGTGCTGCCGAAATCGGTACCGAGGACAGCATGATCACGCGCGCGCACGCGATCGCGCGCCTCGGCCGGGTCGATGAGGCACACAAGCTCCTCGACGACTCTGCGGCCCGCTACCCAGGTCGTCGCTACGAAGTCCATCATGCGGCCGTCGCGTGGATCGCTGGCGACTACAATGATGCCGCCAGCTTCGTGACACGCCACAACACGCGCGGCTTTCAAGCGGATGCGGTCGCGCGCGCGCTCGATGCTCAGTTCCCCGTCGCGGCGGGCGATGAGCCGATGTTCGTCGCGCTCGATCCCATCATCTCAGCGCTGTCAGAGCCACTCGATGTGATCGATCTCGGCCGTGCACTGCGGCACCAGCGACGATACGACGCGGCGATCCATGTGTTCTTCCGCAGGCGCCCCGATTCCGCGCAGCTGCAGGCGCAAAACGTCGCCGGTGCGTACAAGGCTGCGAGGGAGAAGGGACTCGATCGCAAGCAAGCGCTTGAAGTCGTGCGCGACCACTTCCCCCCTGGCCCCGCTGGCATCTCCGCCTTGCTGTACCAGGTGGAGTCGGCGCCGGAACTGGCTTGGGATGCGCTCCCAGACCCCGCCACGGATCCCAAGGGCGCTGGTCTCGCCTGGCTGTCACGCACGAGTATCGAGGCCGAGCGCGATTTTCCAGACGCCAGCGTGCGCGCGACGATTGAGGCCCATTATGCGCCGCTCGGAGACGTCCCCGTCGATCTCTTTTCTGCGCTGGCGCTCCACTTGCTCGGAAAGGTCGACGCCGAAGTCGCTTGGAACTTCGTCAGCTCAAATTCAGAGGCGACGACGGCGCTCTTTCATCTGGGATGTGGTGCTTGGGGACACGGCGAGGTGCATCGCGCCATGCGACTTTGGCGTTCGGCAGCTGCGCTGCGTCAGTTTCGAGATCTCGAGTACACGGGCGCAGCGAGCCACCTGTGGACCAAGAGTGCGCACGTCGAACCACTTGAGACCGTGCGATCACGCGAGCGCGAAGGCGGGCAGGACGCGGGTACGGCGAGCGGGTCAGACGCTACGCCCGCTCTGGACTGAATTCGCGAGGCGCGGCCGGACTGCGATTTCGCCAAAGCGCCACCTCCCTCGCGTCACAGTCGACGCCGCCGCAAGATCACAATCACTCCCCGTACGGTGGTCTGAACTGGTCTCGTTCCTTGATCACGTGGCAGCCGAAGTCCTGCGACGATTCATCGCCCCAACTCTCGGACCCGCGGGCGACCCAACACAGGATACTGGCGCGGGTTCTTGGCCGATTCGTGGACATCTCGTCGGATCGCGCGATGTCTTTCGCGGCCTGAGTGTCGAAGTTTGGACAGGTGCCGTCTGCACAGGCGCCCGTGACCGACGAGTAACAAGCCGCTGCATGGTGAGTGCGCGGCCAGGCGCCGCGCGGGGTTTTCGACAGCCTGCTAGGGGACGCGTTCACGCTTGGGGCACTCCGCACCGATGAGGGATGGCACAGCGCAGAGGACGATGGTTGGATCTTGACGATGGTCCACGATTGGACCTCGGACACGTGCTACGTAGCAGTAGTCGACGCGCAAGACCCAGCACGCGCAATCGCGAAGCTTCGATTCGGCCAACGCCTGCCGCTTCCGATCCACGGTACCAGGGCCGCTCGCTGGGAATGATGCAATGAACAAAGACGGAGCAGAGCAAGAACAGAGTGACGACCAAGATCCTGTGTGGAGCTGGTCTGTCGCGCGCATGCAATCGGCCCTCGCCTCCGGTGAGGTCACCGCAAGCGACTTGCTCTCTGCGCACCTTGAGCGCTGCGAGCAAGTCAATCCGGCGCTCCATGCGGTGATTAAAACGCGCATCGACCTTGCAAAGGGCGAGGCCCAGGTTGCCGACCGGGCACTTGCGGGCGGTCAGGTCGACTGGAACGCGACGCCGCTTCTCGGCATTCCGATGACGGTGAAGGACAACTTCGACGTCGTCGGCATGACCTCGACGCTCGGGATGCCCTGGCTGCGCAGCAACGTTGC
>CAZVEM010000014.1:0-3745 GCA_964626165.1 uncultured Nannocystaceae bacterium | reverse complement strand
CGGGGCCTCCCCCCCTCGTTGTCCACCCCCCCCCCGGGGCGGCCCCCAAGACTCCGAGCCGCCGGCGCGGTGATATGGGGAAAGACCAATGTGCCCTTCGCCAGTTACGATTGGCAGACGACCAGTCCAACCGATCCGCGCGCCAACAATCCCCGCGATGTTCGATACGGGCCAGGCGGTTCTTCCGGTGGAAGTGCCGCCGCACTGGCGGCAGGGATCACACCTCTCGAGTTAGGCAGTGACGTGGCGGGGTCGGTCCGCAATCCAGCCAGTGCGTGTGGAGTTGTTGGACTTCGTCCCTCGGAGGGACTGCTCTCATCGTCTGGTCACGGGCGCATGCCTGGCGTCGCGCACGCGATGCGTTCGCTCGCCACGCCTTCGCCGATGGCTCGGAATATCTCGGACTTGCGCACGATATTCGCAGTGCTGCGCGGTCCCGACCCGCACGAACCGCGATTGCCCTGGCGACCTCTCGTGGCTCCCGCGCCCGCTCGCGCGGTTCGAGGACTGCGCATCGGCTACTTCCACAGGGTCGGTGAAGTTGAGCCAGCTGTGGAGGTCCTGCGCGCCTTTGAGGCCGCGCTCGATCGCTTGCGGACCGCCGGTGCCGTCGTCGAAGAGGCAGATCTCGGACGAGCTGTCGACCTGACTCGAACACACGCGGCCTGGGGCACGATCCAGGGATTTGAGATCCGCCATTCGGCGCCCTTCCTGTTGCGCGCCGGACCCTTCGCGGGATTGAGCGGGGCGGCATACTACGCGATGCGCTACCGTGGCGCGTTCGGCCGCGCCGTTGCCCGTGGCTGGATGGCGCGATCGATCACGTACTTCCGAGCGCTTGATCAACGTGACGAGAGCGCAGCAGCGGCCGACGCGTTCTTCGCTCGCTTCGATGCATGGGCTTGCCCAGTCTGGCCAATCGTTGCGCTCGCACACCAGAAGACCGGCGCGTCAGTACGGATCGACGATCGGCGCCTCCCTTACGGCGACGCCTTAGGTGCCTACACCGTTACGACGGCGGCACTGGGCGTGCCCGTCGCCGTGCTTCCGATCGGCAGGAGTCCTGCCGGTCTACCGATCGGGATGCAGGTGTTCGCACGACGTTGGGAAGACGACAGTCTGCTTTCGCTGGTGGAAGGCATCGAGCCGGTCATGGGCGGGGCGTTGCCGGTGTGCGACCCGTCACCCGGCACACCGTAGCCCCGTGCAGGCCGTTTCGGCCGCTGCCGCAAAAGCCAGCGCGAGTTTGCTAGCGTGCCTGCGGCAAGTCGGAACGGCACAATATGACGCACACCTATCGACACGGTCACTTCATCTGGCACGAACTCATGGCAAAGGATCCGGCGGCGGCTGAGCAGTTCTATGCGGGGCTGCTTGGTTGGTCCTTCGAGCATGTCGAGATGCCCGGTATCGGCATCTATCGGTTGGCGAGTGCTGCGGGCAAGCAGCAAGCCGGCATCGTAGGGATGCCGGCCGATATGCAAGCGCCGTGCGCTTGGTCGGGCTACGTCTCTGTCGCCGACGTCGACGCCGCCGCAAACGCAGCAACGAGCGCCGGTGGCAATGTGGTCTGGGGGCCGCAGGACATCGAAGGCATCGGCCGAGCAGCGTGCATTCTTGACCCTGAGGGCGCCGCCTTCTACGTGATGCGCGACGCCAATGGTGACGCGCCTCGCGAGGGACAGCCAAAGGCGGCAGAGTTCTGTTGGGACACTCTCACAGTCGATGATGGCGAGCGCGCCCTCGCGTTCTATGGAGAGGTCGTCGGCTGGACGCGCGGCAAGTTCGGCGACGCGCCGGGTCTCTTCTTCGGCGTTGGCGATGTCGTCGTCGCGGACGTAGAGAAGCGGCAGGATCCCCAGCCGGCCCATTGGCTCACCCACGTCGTGGTGCCCGAGCTCGCAGCCGCACGGAAAAAGGCCGAGTCACTTGGCGCGACGATCCTGATGCCCGAGATCAAAGTCCCCGACGTCGGCACGATGTCTGTGATCGCCGATCCACAAGGGGCGGTACTCTCGCTTTTTGAGCCCGCCCCGCAAGGGTAGCGCGAACTCAATCGACCGACTCGACCGACCGATTCAATCGACCGACCCTGGACGGCGACTGCTTCAACGCTGGCGACCCGAGAGACGCCCTACGCCCGGCGAGCGCACTCGTGCAGCGTTGGGCATGGAGGACCCAGCATGGCGTGTGAGGGCGGGCAGGCGCCATGCTGAGCTGCGCGCGAGAAGCGATCTCACCTTGCGTGATGCACCGACCCTCCACGACGATCTGCATAGTGCGTGCGCGTCCATCGGTCGCGCTCAGTTCTTGTGCGGAGCGCTTAATCCACCTGCGACGAGGGTCGTTGAATGGGCGGCGGGTTTTCGCTGGGAGGCTCGGCGGGCTCGCTCATTTCGCCTGTGCCGCCCGTGGCGTCTGGGGATGCGCTGCCACCATTCCCGGTCGGCGAGCTCGGATCGAAGTCTGGTGAGGTGCCACCACTTGGTCGTTGGATGTCCGGCGACGTGGTGCCACCGCTTGGATCGGGCTGCGGAGCAGGTTCAGGCGTCGGTGCGGGTGCCGGTGCCGGTGCCGGTGCCGGTGCAGGCGCCGGGAATCCACCCTGGCCGCGGGACGCGGGGTCGGGCTGGGCACTTTGGGTGCGCGTCGGCTCAGCGTTGTCTTGCTCTTCTCGTTCGCGCTCGCGTCTGCGCTCGCGCGCACGTTCGCGTGCTGCGCCCGTAGGAATGCCAAAGCCGATACCGATCGTGGGCGCGACATAGATGCCGCAGGGGCTGCCAAAGCCGCTGCCGAAGATCTGTTCGCCGTTGTAGGTGTACGCGCGCTGGCAACGGGCGACGGTGAAGCTGCTGCCGACCGAGACGCCGAAGTGAAAGAACGCGAAGCGACCAAGCGGCGCCCAGGCGCCAAGTGCGGCCTCCCAGTGTCCGACGACGGGCCCTTTGTGGTTGCGGAACTCGGGACCGACGGCGCCGCGCAAGTAGGGGATCACGCGACCACGACGAAAGGGCACGAACATCAACACCGGCATGACGCGCGCGACGTAGGTACTCGTCTGCTCGAAGATGCCGGGATAGTCGCGGCGAAGTGGCTTGCTGTAGAAGATCCAGCTGTTGTCGAACTCAAGGCCAAGGCCGATGCCACCGATTGGGAAGCCGATGGCACCCGCACGAAAGCCGAGCGTGGAGATGCCGCTGCCAAAACTTCCACCCAGGCCGAGGATCGGCAGCACAGTGCCGCGCGCGAAGGGCAGATCATCGCGTCGATTCGTGCGCTCCGGGCCCTCGCGGGAGGTCGGCGGTGCCGCGTGGGCGACCGCCGAAATGCCAAGCACGCAGGACGCGATCAAGCCTGGAGCGAGACGACGCATCTGCTTCGGAGCATAGCATCGGCATGCAGGCGTGCGGCACCCGCCAACGGATCACACGCAGGCGCTCGATCTTCGCGCATTACCGCCGTTTTGATGTGCAAGGCACGATCGCTGAAGCGTGCTTGCACGACTGCTGGCCTGGGGCGCCACCTATCGCGCCGTCGCAGCGAAATCGGCGACCACGCGCACGGGTCGGATCAAAAGTGGAAGCAGGCGGGAGACGGGGTCGTAAGCCGGGTTCTGTCCTCGGATTGGTTGCCCGCACCGAGTCACGTTCATTCTTCTAAGCGGCATACCCGGAGCGGAGCGGGCCACTCCATGACTCCTGTTTTGCCTTGCACCGGATGGGGTTTGCCTTGCCATCGATGTCGC
>CAZVEM010000013.1:0-42641 GCA_964626165.1 uncultured Nannocystaceae bacterium | reverse complement strand
GGCTGGGCCCCAGGCGGTTCGCCGTCCTGCTCATCGAGTGCAAGCCGCCCGAGCTGCTCGTGACCTTCGAGTTCGCGGCTGGCGTCGACGCCAACGCGCAAGCGGAGTTCAAGGCATGGCTTGAGGGCTTCAAGGCCAACTTCTCCGCGATCCTCGGCGCACGCGCCAAGGCCAACCTCGTCGTCGACGCCGCGGGCAACCTCGTGGCTGCGGCTGGTGGTGCGATCAAGGGCTCCTTCGATGAGCTCTCGGTCAGTGGCGACCTCAAGGCGTCCATCGGCGCAGTTTGTGCGCTCGGCCAGCTTGAGACGGCCGCCTCCGCCATCGCCGACGCCACCACCGACCTCTCCGCCAACGTCTCGGCCTCGGCCGACATCGTTGCCGTTGTCGGCGGCTGATGCTGAGCGGCTAGCTGCAAGGGCTCATCGCGAGTTGAGCTGAGCGGCTGACCTCATCACGACCAAGGGTGTGGATGCGCGGGACCCCGCGAATCCACACCCTTGATGCATTTGGGGAGCTTGGGCAGCTAGGTCGCGGGCGGACACGCATGCGCCGGCGCCCAACACGTTGCCGTGGAACTCCGTGTCGAGTGCATTGACTCCATCGCGCGCATCGTCCGTGGGTCCGCTGCCCATGTCGTCAGCCGGCTTTGCGCCCGCACAGGTCGTATGCCTTGGCCTCGCATTCGGCGGAACCTCTTCGATCAGGCAACGCTGCGGTGACTTGATGTGCTGGTGCGAAGACTGCGGGCTGAGCTGCGACGCCAACGCCTCCTTCGAGCGCAAGGCCAGCGTCTCGGGCGGCGCGTCCCATCGACGCATCGCCCGGCGGCGCCGATGACATCTAGGCCGCCCTCAACCCGGTCAGCATCGACAGCAAGATCAAAGTCGGTGCGATGTGCGAGGGCACGTGCGAAGGCCAGTGCGCCTACGCCCCGCCCGTGGGCGTGTGTGAGGCGATGGCCGAAGGTCAACTGCGGGGCCATCCTCAGCGCTCGTGCCAAAGCCGGCATCTTCTCCGGTGCAGCACAAGGCCTCGTGACCGCCGCATCCCGATCGGGTCACGGATACTTCGAAACGCGACTGCTTGGCGTTGACCTCAAGGCCCTGATCTGTGCAGCGTGTGCGCTCGGCCAGCTTGAGACTGCCGCCTTGGTCATCGACATCGCCACGACCGAACTCTCCGCCGACGTCTCGGCGGCGGCCGAAATCGTTGACCGCTTGGCCGAATGACTGCCCTCCGCGCGACGCACCCTGTCGCCTCGCACAAGGTTGGTACGAATGCGGCGGCGGGACAGAAACGAAGTGTAGTGGATGGACGGCCAATCGTAGATCTGCCCGCTCGAGAACCTGCGACCTGAGCGCGGTCATTCGATCGACGAGGGCCTAGCAGGCTGTCGAAAAAACCCGCGCGGCGCATGGCCATGTACTCACCATGCATCCCTTTGTTGCTCGTCGGTCACGTACGCCCGGTACGCTCCCTCCTCGCGCCTCGGTCTGCATGGCGATTGCACGTCCATGCACTCCACGGGGGTTCTTCGACAACCTGCTAGAAACGTGCGAGCCGCGATTTGGAGACCAGGCTATCGGCTTCATGAAGCGATCCCACCGTAGTCCGCGGTGCGTTGTCGGCGAGATTGAGTTGGCCTAATCGGCCACGTGCTGGCAGGCCCGAGCCCGGTGACCTCGGATTGCTCGATCCCCCGACGCAGATTTGCACCGGTGCACCGCGCTGCACACTTGAATTTCGTTGCTATGGGCGGCCTCGCAGTGCGACGATTGTGCCCGGTTCACCTACCATGACTAAAACATCTCGATTCTCAAGCAACATTCACATCGCGTGTCTCGGACTCCTCGTCGGGAGCAGCGCCGCAGCATTGCAAGGCTGCAAAGACGGCGGAGTTCTCGACTCGTGCGGTCTGACCTGCAACGGAAACGCATTCGTCGAGGGCAATGCGACAATTTCGGGCATCGCCTCGGTCGATGCATTCTTCGGCGCCGCACTTGATCTCAAGGCTGCACTCGGCAGCGTGAGCGCAGACATCCGCGGCAACCTAGACAAGATCGCCGCATCGCTGAACCTTGAGGCTGGCGCAACGGGTGCGCAGATCAAGGGCGCGCTGGAGGCAAAGTTTTCCGCCACCCTGCAAGGCGGCATCAACATCGAGTACGCGCCGCCGCGCTGCGAGGCCAGCGTAGAGGTCACGGCCTCTGCAGCCGCTCAATGCGATGCCACGGTCGATCCCGGTTCAGTCGAGGTGTCCTGCGAGGGTAGCTGCGAGGTCGAAGCCGGCGTGATGGTCGACTGCGGCGCCGAGGCCGAGCTCAAGTGCACTGGCACTGCGCCCAACCTCGCCTGCGAGGGCGAGTGCCAGGGCAACTGCGCCGCGGACTTCAGCGCTGGCGGTGCATGCGAAGGCACCTGCAAGGGAACCTGCTCAGGCAACTGCTCGCTGACCAACGCGATGGGTGAGTGCGAGGGCCAGTGCGATGCGACCTGCACCGGCACCTGCGACATCGAGCTTAAGGCCGGTGCGACGTGCGACGGAAAGTGCGAAGGACAGTGCACCTACACCCCGCCCATGGGCATGTGTGAGGCCAGTGCCAGCGCCAAGTGCGAGGCCATGGCCGGGGGCAGCGTCGAGTGCAGCGCCAAGTGTGAGGGCTCAGCGACGCCGCCCAGTGTCTCGGCAGAGTGTGAGGCGAGCGTCCAGGCGAAGGCCTCAGCGAGTGTGCAGTGCAACCCCCCCGAGCTCCTGATCACCTACGAGTTTGCTGCCGGCGTCGACGCAAACGCTCAGGCGGAGTTCCGCGCGTGGCTTGAGGGCTTCAAGGTGAACTTCGCGGCCATCCTTGGAGCTCGCGCCAAAGCGTCGCTCGTGGTCGACGCCGCCAACGGCCTGGTTGACGCCGCCGGCAATGCAGTGGCCGACGTCTTCACGGAACTGGCCGGCGACGCCAATTTGAAGGTGGCGGTCGGCGCCGCCTGTGCCATCGACCAGCTCCCAACCGCGGCCAGTGCGATCAGTTCTGCGATTGGTGAGCTGTCGGCGAACGTGTCGGCGTCTGCAGAAGTCGTCGCTGCCGTCGGTGGCTAGCAGCTGCGAACGAAGCCCTTGACCGCCCGCGCCCGCTCGCCCCACGATGGTGGGGTGAGTGGGCTGTTTCGCGAGGTTCAATGAAAACGTGGAGCCAGCGCATTGCGACTGTGTCATTCCTTGGCGCCCTTCTGGGGGCCGTCGGCGGAACGCTGGTCGCCTGCGATGATGGGCCGCTGGGGTGCCTGTACACCGGCTTAGGATTCGCGTGCGATTACACCAGCGGCCGCGATTTCTGGTGGTACGGCTCCCCGCCCCCGCTCATTGGTGCCGCGGGGGTCGCGGCGCACAACGAGCTGCGCACAGCGACCTTGGCGGCACGCCAGGATTTTCGCATCGCGCTCGACAACCTCGCGCGCACCCTGGAACTACCCGCTGGATCCAGCGGCGATGAGGTCGCGCTCGCGCTCCAAGCCCACTTGGAAGCGCACGTGATTGACAAGGCGACGCTCGACGCCGAGAAGGTCGTCTGCACGTCGCGAGGGAACGTCGCGGTTGCGCTGGCCCGACAATGTGACGCAGCACTTGGCCTCGATGTCCCAGGTAATGAGACCCTTCCGGTGTCGTGTCTGGGTCGCTGTGCGCAGTCCGTACAAGACAGCGCATCGTGTGGTCCTACCGGTACGGCCGTGTGCGTTGTGGACGGCAGCAGCAATTGCGCCAACGGGCTGTGCGAGGGCACCTGCATCGAGGAACTCGCAGTTGGAGCGGCGTGCGCGGGAACTTGTCGGGGTCAGTGCGACGCCGCGTGCGGCCTGGTCGATCAAGACGGCAACTGTCAAGGTCGATGCCTCGGCAACTGCGTCGGAACCTGCGAGGATATCTCGCTCGCGGGCAAGCCCTGCAGTGGCAGCTGCTTGGGCCGTTGCAGCTCCACCGTGCCAGCGGGTGAGGATTGCGAAGCGACGGCGCAGATGACCTGCACGTCGAGCGACGGCGGCGTTGCGTGTGCAGGAACCTGCGAGGGACTCAGCCGCGTCGATACGCAGTCGGCCGCGTGCGCCGTCGCTGTGACAACGCAGCTGAGAGCCCGACTTGAGTGCGCAGCGCCTCGCGTCTCCATTCGGTATGACTTTCTCCCAAGCGTCGACGCAACCGCGCGCGCTGCCTTCGCAGCCTGGGCCCGCGATGCGGACGCCGAACTTGCAACGCTGCTGCAGCTGCGAACGCGCCTTGAGGCTCAGGTCGCTGCCATCAGCCTGATGAACCAAGATGAGACCATCGAGGAGGAGCTTGAGTCCTACCAAGGGTCGAACACAACCCAGGTCGCGTCTGGTGCCTACTGCGGGTTGATCAACATGAGCGCCGTTCAGTCCGCACTCGACGAGCTTGCGGTCGAGTGCGTGGAGGACATCAACCAGTTGAACGCCATCCTCGCGATCCTGGAGTCATCGCGGCCATGAGCAGCCCGACGTTCATGATGCAGCCCACCCGCGTACGCCGCGGCAGACGCCCAAGCAGCGCGTCGCTGCGAGCCGCCTTGTGGGCCGTCATGTTGACGCTCGCTGCGTGTGGACAAGAGGAGGATTGCGACCGCAGAGATTTCGAAGAGTGCGATGCCCAGGCCTTTGCTGCCGGCCGCGTCAACATCCAGCCGAAAGGGATCTCAGCTTTCGCCGCCAGCAGCGCAGACCTCGTGGGAGAGATGGAGGGTCTCGACGTCGAGCTTGAGAGCGCCAAGAGCCAGATCGCGTTGTCACTCCAACTCGACCCGGAGAGCAGCGCCCCACAAATTCTGATGGCCATCGGCGAGCTCGCATCGGGCGTACTCGACGGGCCACTCGCACTCGACGTGGGTGATTTGAACTGCAGCATTTCGATACACGCCTTCAAGGCAGGCGCGGCGCGCTGCGATCACGACATCGACTGGTCGTCCGCGATCGTCAGTTGCGACGGCACCTGTTCGGGCGTGGATCCGATCGCGCCGAACTGTGGCGTTGACGGCGAGCTCCTCTGCCGGGGAACGCCGCCGGAACTGGCGTGCACGGGTAACTGCGATGGCGTCTGCGTGGTACCGGCCCTCGGTGATGGCGTGTGCGAGGGCACGTGCAGGGGAACCTGCACAGGAACCTGCACGACGTTCAATGCGCAGGGAGACTGCGAAGGCGCGTGCGACGGCAACTGCTCGGGCGCCTGCGCGGTCGAAGGTGGCGTGAGCAAGGGAATCGGCCCCAATCCAGGTGACGGGGCTGGCAGCCCCTGCAATGGGCTGTGTGAGGGCTCCTGCTCTGTCCTGAGTTCTGGGACAAGCTGCGAGGGCCTTCCGAAAGACGCTGCGAGTTGCCTGAGCGTTGGGGGCGCCGTTCCCTGCGCGACCACCTGCGTGGGCGAGGCGGTCGCTCCCCCGGAGCTTGCAGTGCACTGCCGCGCCGCGGTGTCATCACGCGCGGCGATCATTGAGCACTGCGAACCACCACGGATAGCTGCCAGCACCCCCATACTCGCGAGCGCCGACCTGATCCAAGCCGCGCAGTTCCAAGGTTGGTTCATGTCGTTTCGGCGTCGCTATGCAGCGCTGCTCGCAAGTCGCGCGCGCGCACAGCGACTTCTGACGCAGGCTGATGTCCTCGTCGCCGCCATCGAGGGAGAGCTCGCGCCCTTCGTCGCCTACGGGAAAGAGAGTGCAGACTGGTTCGCCTCGCTGGGCAGCGCTTGCGCCGACGCGCAGCTCATGGCGCTACGGGTGCGCCTCGAGTCGGCTTCCCAGACCCTCTCAGCTCAGCTCGCAACGACGGATCCCTTGGTCGCCGCGCTCGGCGAGTAGCGCTGCGAGCTGCCGTGGCCTCGACGAGGCCCCTCGGACGCTCCTCGGACGCTCCGCCCCCCCTGGGTGGCTATGGCATCATCCCGCGCATGAGCTCCACTCCGATTTCGCGTGTTGCCGTGCTTGGTGCGGGCACGATGGGTCACGGGATTGCCCACGTCTCTGCCTTGGCCGGCTACCAGACCGCGCTCTACGACATCGACGACGGCAAGGTCCAAGCGGGCCTGAGCAAGATCAAGGCCAACCTCGCCAAATCCGTCGAGAAGGGCAAGGCCACACAGCAAGCGATGGAGGATGCGCTCGCGCGACTCTCGGGCAATGTCGAGCTCGCTGAGGCCGTGCGGGATGCGGATCTGGTGGTGGAGGCGGTCCCCGAGATCCTTGAGCTCAAGCGCAAGCTCTTGGGCTCGGTCGCGCAGCACGTGTCAGCCACCTGCGTGCTGGGGACCAACACAAGCTCGCTCTCGATCGCCAACATCGCCGAAGGGCTCCCCTCCCCCGAGCGCGTGATTGGCCTGCACTTCTTTAATCCGGTGCACATCATGAAGCTGCTCGAGATCGTGGTCGGAGCGCAGACGTCTCCCGGCACGCTCGCCACGGCCCAGGCCTACGGTGCGAGCATCGGCAAGGACTGCATCGTGGTGAAGGACTCGCCCGGCTTTGCCACCAGCCGCCTCGGCCTTGTCATTGGTCTGGAAGCCATCCGCATGGTGGAAGAGGGCGTCGCATCGCCGGAGGACATCGACAAGGCGATGGTGCTTGGCTACGGCTTTCCCATGGGGCCGCTGCGCCTCAGCGATCTCGTCGGCCTCGACGTCCGCCTCAATATCGCGGACTACCTCAGCAAGAAGCTCCCTCAGGGCGCCCACTTCGAGCCCCCCGCCCTCATGCGCAAGATGGTGGCCGAGGGCAAGCTCGGCCAAAAGTCCGGCCAGGGCTTTTACACCTGGCCCGCGAAGTAATCGAGGGAGCCGTTCGCCGGGCCCGCTGTCGGCGTTGCCCCCCGCCGTGGCCGACGTTCACAGGCCACGTGCGTACCACTAGTGGGACCGACAGCGAGTGTAGTTCGACTTTGAGTTCTGGCCCCCCTCCTCACTCGTCTGCCAGACCACGTAGTGAAAGCCCTCGGTGCTACGCGCACGCGTGATTCCGGCGGTGAGCCCGTTGATCCCATTTGGCGCATTCCAAATCGTCATCGTGCCCAGCGCTGTGCCATCCGTGCGCACCCACCTGTCTTCGTACGCGAAAGTCGGCAGTTCGCCACCCGTAAAGTAGGCAAAGGAACCGTGACTCAGCCACGCCTGGGCGATCCCAGTATCGGCCGGCGCGCTCACCAAGGTTCCGACCCCCATAGGATCGACGCGGATGAAGTTGTTGTCGTGGACGCCATTGAACGCGAAGCCGTTCAACGAGACGACGTGACTGTTTGGTAGAAAACCATCGACCTCCGCGGGAGCAACCGCCACAGCCATGCTTCCCGCCGTGCCATCAGTCGAGAGAATCGCATCGACGTTGTTTGCAAGGCCAGTGAGGAACACGACGCCTCCAACAAGCGCTGCCTTGTTGTAAGGGTTGAACTCGAAGACTCCACCCGGCGTCAGTGGGCCGGAAGTTGTTCCGTAGTAGCCGTCGTCGTCGAAGGCGAGGAGCACGTTGCCTAGCCGCTGCAGCCTCCCGAATGGCACAGTACTGGGCGTCGTGCTCTTGACGAGAAGTTCCTCGGCGGCGCCACCCGCAAGGGGAACGCGCACGACTCGGTGGAGACCCAACGTGTCGGAACTGTGGGCAAAGTACGCGTAGGTATCATCCCAGACCGGATTATTGCTGAACTCATTGCTCACCGCAGGACCCTCAAAGAGCGTCGACGTACCAGCAAGCGTACCGTCTGTGACAAAAACAGCGTTGAGCCACGGCGAGTTCGAGTTTGCGCGATGCTGCCCGCTGGTCACAATGAACGGTGACTCGCGGTCCGCCTCGTAGGGCGCGTCGGCGCCGAGCGTGTAGTCGTCACTGACCTTCGAGGTACCAGCGACCGTGCCGTCCGTGACCCAAAGGCCATCCCCCGTTGGAGAGAACAAGCAGCGACCGCCCGCCGCACGAGTCTCCAAATTGATCTCTCCTGGCGCGAGCAGAACCGGAACACCACCATCGGCTCCGTCGTCATCGAGCGCGAAAAGACCCCCATTGGCCATGTAGACCAGATAGCCCGGGAGCGGGCAGATAAAGTCTGTATGGGGCAATGCCTCGCCGATCACCTCACAGGTCGGGCGGCAGTCTGCATCACATCCGTCGCCATCGTTGAGGTTGCCGTCATCACAAATCTCGCCTCCGTTGAGCGCGCCGTTACCACACTCACAAGCATCTCCAATACCGTTGCGGTTCGAATCTTGTTGGCGTGGATTGACGTCGAACCGACAGTTGTCGGTGTCGTTGGCGACGCCGTCGTGATCCGCATCAAGGAACCGGTCGATGTTTGGTACCGCAAAGCTCTGCCCGACCTCCGCAATGCGCCCTTCCATATTGCTGATGACGGCTGCGGAGTCGAGCGCGTACTCGGCTTCTTGGAGTTCCGTGCGCAGCTCAACGCTGATCGTGCCCGTCGTGACCATCTGGGCCCGAAGAAGATTGAGTAGTTCTTGCAGACTTGCGTCCACGGGCCCGTCTACACCACCTGCGCGAGTCACTGCCGCTTGGCTGAGCACCGCGCTGAGGCCGAGCAAGAAGGCATTGGCATCCGTGTCGCCACCAAACACCGACATCTCGGCTCCAAGTACGCCAGGGTCAAAGCCAACGAGGCCAACGCCAAGCCCCTCCTGAAGTTCTTCCTGCGCTTGGGCCAGCGCGCTCCCGATGCTCGCGCCCCCAGCCACCAGCGCCGCAGCGCGTCCGTAGACAAGGTGAGTCACCATGTTGACACCGGAAGCGGTCGTATCCATCGGGGAGATGACATCAAACGCCTGAAGCTGCAGGCTACTTGTCGAAAGCTCGCCCGTGACCTCATTGAAGTAGTAGCCATCCACCGTGATCGAAATCGGCCCTGGCTTGTCGACTGTGAGCGTGAACAGACCTAACGCGTCCGTCGCCGCCGTCGTAATTGGGCCGTTCGCCACGCCGCTGGGATCGACCGCCTGCATTTGAACCGTGGTTCCAAGAATGAAGGGCCCCTTCGCGCCGTTTCCTTTGACGACGATGAGGTCGCCGTCTCCATCGCCATCGCCATCTCCATCGCCATCTCCATCTCCGTCGCCGTCTCCATCGCCATCGCCCGTGGCGTCTGACGCGTCGTCGGGGGACACGTTCGACGAGCACGCGACGGTGGCCGAGGCGCCGAGCAGAAGCGCGAGATGAAGAATGAGCACGCTTTGACGCATCTCGTCAGACTATCCGCGGATCCCGCGAAGCGCTACCTGTGTTTAGCAGTTGAGTAGCTCGCTGCCAGGCGACCGACCGACACGTGCTTACAGCGTGTCAATTCTGACCAAGAAGACGCGTCTCTGAGTCCGAAGGCTACGACAGTACCGTTCGGATGAATACGGGCGGCCATCGGAGAATGGCGACGCCCCTAGATCGGCGCAATTCGAATCGGAATCAGCGTCGTTCCGGCGGGGCCGATCTCAACGCCATGGACTTCAAAACGGCGCGAGCGCTGAAAGACTGAGAGTCGATAGCGGCCCGCCGGCGGATCTTGGACCAAGAACACGCCTTGTTCGTCAGACTTCGCGACGAGCATCGCGCTGTCGCTGTCGGACTGAAGGAACACCACCGCGCCGGGCAGCGCGGCGCCACTCTCCGCCGCGTGGACAAAGCCGAGAACGCAGCGCGTTGTGTTGACGCACTGAGAGCGCACGAGCGTGACGGCCGAGCGCGGTGCATTGAGGGTGGGCGCCGTCGTGGGCTGCGGCGCGGTGCAGCCCTGCGCCGCGAGTGCGAGCCATGCGATGCCCAGCAGGGCACACAGATCGATGTGAGCACGACGCGCGGGCGGACTGCCGTGACGTGGCGCCACCGTGGCATCACTCGCCCCGGTGCCTGTCGCATCGCCGTCTCGCGCCGCCAGGCACGCGCGAAGATCCACGCTGGGCCCCTGTGCAAGCGTCTGCTCACCGAGGTCCGTCGAGCGTGGGTGCGTTGCGTGCATCAGTTCCATGAGGGCAATCCTGAAGGGCAAGCCTGCGGACTTGGGATACGACTCTTGCGCATCCTCGCGACCTTGCAGCCAACGCGGGGTGCCCCTTGAGATTACATCACGGCCCACAGCGCGCCGGTCGCTGCGCCTCCTTGCCACCGACAATCTGCCCATCGCACGCAGAACTGGGCCCAGGTCCTCCGTGGCGCTGACGGAACGCCGAGGCCCGGCCGCCCTGCGCGCGTTGCCACTGTGCGGGGGTCCGCGTAGGCTGAAGGTCCATGGTTGGCCTTCGACGCGCCCTGGCCCTGCTCATCCTCGGCTTTTACGTCACGCAGTTTGCGATGACGGCATTGCTCGGTCCCGATGAGCTCTTCGCGGCCTTCACCGGACTTGCTCTCTGCTACGGACTCGCCTTCGTTGGTCTTGGCGCGGAGTGGTTCTGGGCGCGATGGTTTGCGATGGGCGTCGGCAACTTCGGAAGCCTCGCGCTGCTGCTCCTGTTCCAGATGGGCTTTGAGCCGACCATCGCATTCTTCGGCTTTACGCACCTTGCGGTCTCTGTGCTCTTGATCGGCGAGGGTATGGCCGCGCACTACGAGCATTCCGAGCGCGCGAAGGAGCGCTGGAACCTGCAAGACGACTCGCTTGCGCTCATGCGCCGCGCGATCAAGTCGGCGGGTTCGACCATCCCCTTCCTGATCCTCTACGGACTCGCGCCGCGCGGTGCCCTGCTCGCGACCGGTGCATTGGTGCTTGGCGTCGCTGGCCTCATCGGCCTGCTTCGCGGCAAGACCTGGAGCATCTTCGCGATGGCCGGTGCGGGTACCCTGGCCCTGATCGATGGCCTCGCCCTGCTCGGACCCGCAACCGTCGGCTATCTCTTCCTCGCCACGGATGGCTCGCCGATGATCTATGGCGCCTTCGGTATTTTCGCGGCCGGTCTGCTCTACGTCCCGGTGCTCTTTGCCCTGCCCATGCTGCAGTGGCTTCGCACGGATGCGCCCGGAACGACGGCGAGCACACGTTAGCGAGGCGCACCTCGACCCGGCCGCGACCCGCCGGCGTCCTTCCCCTTCAAGACCGTCCCTTCCCAAGACCGCCTCGAAGGGGCCTCCAGGGCGCTACATCGACGCGGTGCCCACGTGCCCGTAACCAAAGATTTGGGCCCACATGTCCAGCGCAAGCATGACCAGCATGCTCGCGCCGAGCCCAGAGACGAGGATGGCGCCCAGGGGATGGGTCTTGCGCCCCTCGGGGCGTTCATCGATCACGAAGTAGAGCGGTTGCGACACGAGGAAGAAGCAGCCGTAGAAGATCGATCCCACCATCAACATCCGTGAGCGGTCTGCATAGAGGAATACGTCCGCGAGGATGTCGACGGCCATGAAATAGGTCTCCGCAAAGGCCGTGCAGTACGCCATGACCAGGAGGCCCGGCCAATAGACCCAGTCCTGCTTGGTCTGTCGGCAGAGCCAACGCAGGAGCACGGACATCACGACGTAGTAGGTCGCAAAGTAGGCCTGCGTCACGCAAAAGAGGAAGAACGGGACGGTCGCGTGGCCCGGCCCCGCGATCGCTGCCTCAAAGTGCACCTGCGTGGGAAAGCCATAGCGCATCCCGGCAACCTGGAAAAAGTAGTGCGTGACGAAGTAGTTGCCGACAAAGACAACGATCCACAGCCATAGGTTGGCGCGCATGAAGTGGCGCTGCAGCAGCGGCTTGTCCCGGTCGGGCTCGCCGGGCGCGAGCATCGGAACGATGAGCAGCGGTGCCATGAGGCCCAGGCCAAAGAGGAGAAATCCGAGGTCGCCAAAGCTCTTGTAGACCCCGGTGGTCATGACCGTGCCCATGACCGCGATCCAGCAAGGCGAGTAGATCAGCACAAAGCGTTCCCACCACGCCTTGCCGGGATCGTCCGCCCAAGGAGAACTCAAGCTCATGAACGAAGCGTAGAGGCTCCGCAGGCCGGTCGGTAGTGCGGCTCCCGATCAGTTGATCAGATCCAGAGCGCCACCTAGCCTCTGCGCGAGACCCCTGCATGTGCGCTCGTAACTCGCATCCGCCCTCTGGGCGTCGCCGTGCCACTCTCCTGCCGCTTGCCGCACTGCATGTCGCAGTGGCCGGCTGGATCGCTCTTGCGGCCCCCGCGACCGCGGATGCACGCAAGCCCGCTGCGGAGCGGTCCGCACGCAGCAGCGTCGGCGCGACGATTCAGATCGATCCGCAACAAGGTCACTACGTGCAGGTGACCTTGGAGGACAAAGCTCCCCGCGGCAAATCGACGCTCTTGGCCATGCCTGCGTGGACACCTGGCTCGTACAAGATCCGCGACTTCGCCCGCCACGTCTGGGACCTCCGCGCCGTCGACGAGAAGGGCCGCGAGCTGACCGTCGTGCGCACCGACAAACAGACCTGGCGAGTCGAGCATCAGGGCGCCCCCTATCGAGTCAGATATCGGGTCTATTGCGACGAACTCACGGTCCGTACCAACTATGCTCAGGACGACTTCGCATTGATCTCTCCCAGCGCGACGGTGCTCTATCTCCCCGAGGAACGCGACCGCCCCTACGAGCTCCACGTCGCCACTCCGCAGAGCTGGACGCATCGTGTTGTCCTGCGCAAGGATGCGTCGAGCTACCGCGCGCGCCGCTACGATCAGCTCGCGGACGCGCCGATCTTGGCCGGTGCGTCACTGACCACGCGAAGCTTTCGCGTCGGCGAGACCACCGTGGACTACGTGGTCCAGGTTCCAGCCGGAACCCTCGTCGATGTCGATCGTCTCGCGCGCGATGCCGAGGAGATCGTCACGGCCTTCACCAAGATCATGGGCCCGCTGCCCAATCCGGAGTACGCGTTCCTGGTGGTCGTGGACGATGTGGGCGGCGGAGGGCTGGAGCACGCCAACTCAACCGCGCTGATCATGAGACCTCGATCGCTGACGGATGACTCAGGCTATCGCGGGGCAGCTCGCCTTGCAGCGCATGAGTTCTTCCATCTATGGAACGTCAAGCGAATCCGCGATCGAGAACTCTTCCCATTTGCGTACGATGGGGAAGTCTACCCCGAGCTCTTGTGGTTTCACGAGGGCGTCACGGAGACCATGGAGTCCCGCGCGGTCCTCAGTGCCGGCATGAATGATGCTGAGGGATACCTGCGTGATCTGGCAAGATCCTACGGCGAGTACCGGCGACGCGCTGGCAGCGACAAGGAGAGCCTGGTGCAGATCTCTCGCGATGCGTGGATCAAGCAGTACCAGCCCGCATCGAGCCACAGGAACGAGACGATTAGCTACTATGAGAAGGGCATGCTCGCCGGCGTTGCGCTCGACCTTGAGCTGCGCATCAAGAGCGGAGGTAAGGGTTCGCTGGAGGGTCTGTTCCGGCGGATCTGGTCGCATCGCGGCGAGGCGATTCCTCGTCTGCCACGCGCGAGCTTCGGCGTCGGGCCAGCGGCGCGGGACGCAAGGCAGACACGACGTGCGACAAACAAGAATCTCCCCGGCGTGGACGCCGACGAGGTGTGGCTGACCACCGAGCGTCTCGTCGCGCTGGCGAGCGAAGAGGCCGGCGTCGACATGAGCGACTTCTTTGCGCGCTACATCAGCGGCACCGAGCCGCTGCCGATCCCGCAGCAGCTCGAGCAGCTCGGCATCGAGGTCAAAACACTGCCGGCCAAGCACGCTTGGAGCGGGATCATGGGGACTGGTCGGGAGATTTCAGCGGTCGAAGCCGGGTCCCCCGCGGTGGATGCCGGACTACTGCCGCTCGACCGACCGATCGCGCTCGACGGCCGCGAGGTCACCGATGTCGCCGATCTTGTGCGCGGCCTGGAGGCCGCGCCCGCCGGCACGGAGCACGTTGTGACCTACTTCCGCCGCCAGGTGCTGAGGACCGCCAAGATCACGGTGCAGCAGGGCATTCCCGAGTACTCATTTTTGCGCAAGCAAGACGACACGACCACTGACCAGGAGAAGCTGCGCAGCGGCTGGCTCCCCGAAGACGCATCCGCGGCGTCTCGCTAGCAGGTCGTTGATGAGCAGTGCGCGGCCATGCGCCACGCGGGGTTTTCCGACAGCCTGCTAGTGCGTGATCGCGAGTTCGTCGGTGTACAGCTCAACCAGGTCAGACTCTGCGCTGCGTCGAAGCGTGACGAGTTCACTGGGCTCGGCCTGCGCGGCGATCTCGGGCGAAGAGGTCGTCACGATCCACTGCGCCGCCGGCAAGATCTGCCGCAAGACAGAGAGCACGCCACGCTGCGCCGCGGGACCGAGGGTGAGTTCGAGATCGTCGACAAGAATCAGGCCCTCGATCTCTCGAGGATCGCGACTTCGATGCGCGGACCAAAGCGTACGAACCGAGACCGCCGCGATGGCGACCAGGTGCTTGAGCTGCGTCGGCAACGAGTCAAAGAGGTGCGCGGAGCCACCCGGCGTCACGAAGAGCGGCTCAAGGCTGTAGGGCTCAATCCCCCGATACTTGTAGCCCAGGAGTCCAACCACGGCGTCGATCGCCGCTCGCATCGCCGCGTCGAGTCGCCGCGGATCGTCGCCCTCGCCACGCCGATCACCGTAGAGCGCCCCTGCGATGCCGGCGTATGCGAGCGACTGCTTGGTCACTCGGGTCAGGTCGCTTCGCGATGGATCCGTCGCCAGCGAATTGCGGACCTCGTAGCGCATCAGCGTCCGCGTTGGATCGCTGATCGACATGGCACCCCGGGAGAACGACCGTTGATTGGGGATCTCGACGACCGCGTAGCCGTCTCCTTCACCCGCGACTCGATCGATCGCGGCCTGGTCCTTCCGACGTAAGAGCTCCGCATCATCGTCGCCGAGCTTGGCCGTCGGTGTCGCAAGCACGGCGGGATGGCCTCGCTCGGGTTGTTCGAAGGAGATGTCCCAATGTGCCACCGCAAGCGAGGACTCCTCGCCACGGCGACGGACACCGTGAAGTGCAGCGCAGCGACCCGGGCGCGTGGACAAGATCGCGCTGAGCAGCGCGCTCTTACCCGTTCCGCCGTCGCCGTAGAGCACCGTCCACGAGCGACCAGGTCCTGGCTGCGGACCAAACTCCAGCGTGAGCTCCTCAAAGGGGCCTACTCGCGCCACCCTCAGTTGCAGCAGACGCATGTCCCCAAGCGTAGCAGCGCGACGACGAGGGTGGACCGCGTCGGCCCGATCCGCGGCCGAGTGCGCTCACCATCGCGCGTTGTGGCCGGGCACCCGGCCACAGCCTCGCACGGACACTCCCGCGCCGATGACCTCGCGTGCCGCGCGACGCACGAGGTGACCGCTATGCGCCAGGCGAACCCGCGTCCGCGGGCCCTCCGTCGCGCCCGAATGGCTTCGCGGTGGAAGGTGTCAGGCCGGCCACGCGACGCCGCTTGAGGGGATCCCAACTCGAGTCGGGCTCGCGGGCACGCACCGCAACGCGCTGCTCCCTTGTGCTGCGCCGCGTTGCTGCTTGAATCCGGCCAGGAGACGACATGGAGCCCTGGGACATTCGCGACAAGCACGTGCTCATCACTGGCGGCAACACCGGGATCGGCCTCGCGACCGCGATTTCGCTCGCCCGCAAGGGAGCGCACGTCGCCATCACCAGTCGGAGCCGCTCGCGCGGCGAGGCGGCAGTAAAAGAGGCGTCGGCGGCGGGCGCCGAGCTTGAGCTGCGCGATCTCGATCTGGGCTCCATTGCCTCGATCGAGACATTCGCGAGCGCGTACCTGAGGGACCACGACCGGCTCCACGTACTGATCAACAACGCCGGCGCGGTGTTGGGACGGCGTGAGCTGACCGCGGATGGTTTTGAAGCGACGTTTGGCGTCAATCATCTCGGGCACTTTCTCCTCACGCAGTTGCTCTTGGATCGCATCATCGAGAGTGCGCCGGCACGCATCATCAATCTCAGCTCAAGCGCGCACGCAGTCGCGCGCTCCGGGATGACCTGGGATGATCTGCAGCGCGAGCGGCGATACAGCGAGTTTCAGGTGTACGCGGAGAGCAAGCTCGCAAACATCTACTTCACGCGTGCCCTGGCCTCGAGATTGGAGGGCACCAACGTCACCGTCAATGCGGTGCATCCGGGTGTGGTTGCGACGCATTTTGGCGCCGACGGCGATGCGAGCCGCCTCTTTGGCTTTGGCATCCGCCTGATTCGCGGCTTTATGCGCACGCCGGATCAGGGTGCGGCGACC
Source organism: uncultured Nannocystaceae bacterium (assembly GCA_964626165.1). Classification (GTDB taxonomy): domain Bacteria; phylum Myxococcota_A; class Polyangia; order Nannocystales; family Nannocystaceae; genus CAZVEM01. The sequence continues at coordinate 26,462 of CAZVEM010000013.1, read as the reverse complement.
ACCATCAAGGTCGCGTGCGATCCGGCGCTCGCCGGCACTTCGGGGCTGTATTTCGCGAACTCACGGATCGCGAAAGAGACCCGGATCGCCCGCGATCCCAAGGAAGCCGAGCGACTGTGGTCCGTCAGCGAATCGATGCTCGCCGCCGCTCGAGCAAAGAAGAGCGCGTAGCTGGCTGTGGACGAGTTTGCCGACAGCGCAGCCGTTGCGTCGAGCCTGGCAATCAAGATGATGACGCGTCGCCGTCAGGGTGGCGAGGGTGTGCCGACCTGCGCCCCCGCGATCCAAGCGAGAATCAGCGAGATGTTCTCGTCGTCGCCCTCTTCCTTGGCAACCGCAGGCGGCATGATCGAGCCCGACCGATCTGCGCCGATGTTGGCGAGGATCTCCTTAGACTGCATCTTGAGGGCGATGTACGAGCCCTTGGTGTCGCCGATCCTCACGTAGGGCAGTCCACTCTGCTTTGAGGTTGCGCCGAGGATATTTGGCGCGTTGTCGTAGGTGAGGTCCAGTCCTGCATCGGGCGCGCTCCCGCTGTGGCACTTGGCCTTGCCGCAGGTCTCATCCATCGCCGTGCGGACTTCCTCCGGCATCGTCCCGGTCTGCCCGCCATCGTCCCCATCAATGGGTTCTAGGCCGCACGCGGAGACGAGTGCCGCAACCATAAGCACGACTGACAGCGAACCATGAGGGGATCGTCGACGTACCAGGTTCATAGCTTCCACTTCCTACTGAGGTTAAAGCCGATCACAAAGTCGCCAAACGGCTTGAACGGGTTCTCAAAGTCGCCGCCGGGCGCAACTAGATTGGTGTGGATGTTTCTCGTGTTCGACACGAAGACCTGGAAAAAGTGCAATCCGGTCTTCACCGACCAACCCAGTGACCACGAGCCGCCGCGCGCCCCCAGTGGTGCAGGGCGGGCGTCGCCGCCGTTGTAGTAAAAGACATTGCCGCCGTCACGGCCATCTGGGATCGGGAAGATGTACTCCAGATCGATGCCATGTTTGCGCTTCTTGCCGAGCAACACCGTACTCGCGAGAGCGACGAAGAGCGTGCCGCGCTTGTCCTTGTACTGCTGCGGCCCATCTCCGAGATCGAGAATGACCACCGGTGCATGGTTCGTCAGCATCGAGTAGTTGACGGTCAACTGCGTCGCCCAGCGATCGGCCCATAGACGCGACAACATCGCTTGGAAGTTGCCCGTGAATCGATTCGCCGCTGCCGTTTTCTCGACGCCGAGCGCTTCAAAGGAGGCGTACATGCCAAACGAGACCGGCTTGTTTGCCTCCTGGCGCACGGGCACGTACTTGGTGCCGATCTCCCAGTCGAGCTGCGAGTTGCTCCAACGGGCCATGATGTCGAGCCCGTCGATGATCCCGTAGGCCATGCCCAGGCTCATGACTGCGCCGCTCGCCAGGCCGAGGTAGTTGCGGTCACCGGGTTTGCCGACCTGACCAAAGCGGTGATGCACACGAAACTCAATCACGTTGCAGCCCAGCGTCGTCGTCGTGTGCAGTGCGATTTGATGCGTGCCGCCAAAGGGCGTGCGGCTCACCGCCTTGGGACCGACGCACCACCACTTCTTGGGGCGTTTGCGCCTTCCTTTGCCGTCCAGCGAGACGTTGGAAGGAGCTGCACCCTGCGATTCGGTCGCGGGCGCGTCGTTCGTCGGTGCGGCCGTCGGATCGCCTGCGTTCGCATCATCTGCGCCGCCCTCACCTCCCAAGGCCATGATCCACGCCTTGACCGGTTCGAGTTCCGCGGCGCTGAGTGGGTCTCCCCCCATCGGCATCTGCTCGCCCTCCATGCCGGCCCCTCCGACCATCTTGGTCCACAGGTAGCTCTTGGACGGATCACCCGCGACGACCATGGGCTGTCCGCCGCTGGCTTTGGCCTCTAGCAGCGATGCGGGTGGCTTGCTGAGGTCGAGGTCGTCGCCGGCCCCGTGACAGCCGGTGCAGTGCTGCTCAAGCAGCTCCTTCACTTGAGCGTCGCTGGGGGCAGGCTGAGGTCCAATCGCCAGCACGAGCGCGGTGCCGATCAACATTGTCGGGAGCATACAAAGATCTCGCTGCCGAGGGGCCGCGGAATGGGCCTACACGACAGCGAAAGGGACCCTGCGCCGGCAGCGGCGGGATGTCACGACATCGGGCCAGGCGCAGCGCGGGGTCCTTCGACAGCCTGCTAGACTGCGCGTGATGGCTCCGCTCCACTCCCGTCCATCCTCGACGACCCAGCCGCAGCACGACTCGGTGCCCGAGGCCCGATGTGCCTCGCACGTGCGCCGCAGCACGCTCTCATGGAGCGCCGCGATCGCCCTGGTGGTGGGCATGAGTTTGGGATGCGGACCGGCCGCTGACACCGCTGCAAAGTCCACCGACACAAAGGCCAACGGCGCGACGGATGCCAAGGCGACGACCGGAGGCGCCGCCGACTCTGCGGGGGGAAACGACACGGCCGCAAAGCGGCCGGGCGAAGGCGGAACGGGAGGAGCGGTGGCGACGCCAAGCGCCACCGGTGGCCCCGCGGACGCGGCGACGGGTGGCCCTGCGGATACCGCCACGGGTGGACCTGCGGATGCCGCCACGGGTGGCACGGACCAGGCAGCGGGCTCGCCCGAAGAGACCGCCGCCAAGATCGAGGCGCTCCTCGACGAGGTCAAGAGCAAGAAGACCAAGGACGCGCGCGCGCTTGAGGCTCTTGATGAAGCCAAAGCGCTGGGAGCAGAGCCGCGCCCGCTTGCCGAAGCAGCGACCAAGCGCGGCAAGGCCTTCATCACGGACGTCGAGCGCGCCACTGTCTTTTTTGAGTGGGCGCGCGCGGCCGACGAGAAATGGCCAGACGCCACCTTTGAGCTCGCGAAGTTCGCATGCAACACGGGGGACATCGACATCACCAAAGAGCTGCTGACAGAGGTCAAAGCGCGAGGTGGCAAGAAGCTGCTCAAGACCGTGGAGTTTGATCCGACCTTTGCGTTGGTGGTCAGCGATCCGGAAGTATTGGCGCTCCTCAAGTAGCGCCGATGGTGCACTCGGCCGCGGCCAACAGTCCGCGCGGCCCCGTAGCGTTGGTTGCGGGGCCGCAGTGAACATGGAGAGCATCGACGATGCGCACCGTTCTCTTCATCTGCCACGCGAACCTGTGCCGCTCGCCACTCGCGGAGGGTCTGATGCGAGCCGCATGTGAGCGTGCTGGACTGCGCGACGTGGTCGTCGAAAGTGCAGGCATCGATGCGTTCGAGGGCAGTCCCCCCCACCCCAATAGCGTCGAGGTCGCAGGCGAGCGTGGCGTGACGCTGGAGAGCACATCACGGCAGCTGCTTCGCGACGACCTTGCCCGTGCGGACGTCATCATCGTGATGGACCGCGGGCAGCTCAGGTTCCTCGATCGCATGATGGGTCCCAGCGCCTTTTCACTGCATCAAGATGCGGCGCGAAGCGGATCGATGGCCAGGGTTCGACGCCTTCGCGAGCTCATCCCAACCGCGCTGCGCGAGCAGCTCGCCCAGAAGCGCCTCGCCAGACGCCCGTCTCGGCGCGACACGAGCCAGCTCGATCCGCTGGATCTTCCCGATCCCTATCGCGGAGACCTCGACGACTATCGGGCGTGCGCGGAAGAGATCGCGCTCGCGTGCGAGGCCTTGGTCGCGGAACTGAGCGGCATATCGGCGTAGGCCGGTGCCACAGCGCGACTGATCGGATGCCGCAGGAACCGCGCCGCAGATCGCCGCTGTGAGACCGCCGGCTATTCGGCCGACTTGAGGTGCTCGGGGTGGATCGCAAGCTGAGCGAGTTCGCCGGGCACCACCAGACTTGTCACCGGCGTGCCGTCCGCCACCACCGTTCCATCACGGCGACGCAGCACCGGCGTGGGATGGGCCTTCTCGTGCGCCTCGAGCCGCTTCTCAAGGGCTGCGCGATCGGCCTCGGGCAGATCGTTCCAGGGCTTGCGGCCCTTGCACTTAGGAAAGGTCGAGCATCCCAACCACGGTCCGCGCTTGCCTCTGCGCAGATTCATCGGCGAGCTGCACTTGGGGCAGGCCACGTCCGTCAGTACCGGCGGTGGCGCAGGCGCCTTAATGCCGCCCTTCTTGTCGACGTTGAGCACGAAGTCGGACTCGGGGTAGGCGACGCTCGCGATGAAGGGACCAAAGCGGCCGTTGCGAAGCTGCATCGCCGTACCGTCGATCGGTGAGACCAGATCGAGGATCTCCGGCAGCATGGGGCGGCCGTCACGATCGATCGGTCCGGCGAAATTGCACTCGGGATAGCGCGTGCACGAGAGGAAGCGGCCGTTCTTTCCGAAGCGGTAGCAGGTGCGTGCGCCACAGGTCGGGCAGGCGTACGGCGCGAGCGTCAGCTCGGCCTTGGCGTGGGTCATGCTCTCGTTGGCGGCCTCAAGCGCGACGGAGAAGCGCTCGTAGAACTCGCCGAGCATGCCCACCCAGTCCACTTCGCCCTCCTCGATGGAGTCGAGCTGCGCTTCCATCAGGCGGGTGTATCCCAGGTCCATCAGATCGGGGAACGCCTCGATCATCTTGTCGGTGACGACCTCGCCGAGATCAGTCGCATGGAATCGCTTGTCGCGTTGCTCGACGTACTGGCGATCCTGGATGACCTGAATAATCGACGCGTAGGTGGAGGGACGGCCGATGCCCTCGGACTCCAAGGTCTTGACCAAGGATGCTTCGGTGTAGCGCGCCGGAGCGGCAGAGAACTTCTGCTCGGCATCGATCGAGAAGGGCGCGAGCTCTTTGCCCTTGGTCAGGGCAGGCAGGGTCTGCTCATCCGCACTGTTGGGCACGCCGGTGACGCGGTAGTGGCCGTCAAACGCGAGCACGCGCCCGGTTGCACGCAGCACGGCGAGCGGACGCTTGGCCGACTTACCTGAGCCGGGAGGATCGCAACGCTCGAAGGTCACGGCAGTCTGATCCCACTTTGCCGGCTGCATCTGGCAGCCAACAAAGCGATTCCAGATCAGCTTGTAGAGGCGATAGAGTTCCTCAGCGCGCGGACCGTGGAGCGCTCGTCGAATCGACTCAGGATCGCGGGCAACGTCGTTGGGGCGGATGGCCTCGTGGGCCTCCTGTGCGTCCTTGTTGGCCGACGCATAGATCTGCGGCGACGCGGGGAGGTACTCCGCACCGAGCTCGCGCGAGATGTAGTCACGCACGCCGTCGATCGCTTCACCGGAGAGGTGCGTCGAGTCGGTACGCATGTAGGTGATGAGCGCGACGCGTCCCTCGCCGTCGAGGTCGACGCCTTCGTAGAGTTCCTGCGCCAACCGCATGGTCCGCTGCGCGCCATATCCCAAGGCGCTGCTCGCTGCGATTTGCAGCGAGGAGGTGATGAAGGGAGGGGGCGCCTTGCTGGTGCTGCGCTTGGTTTCGATGTCGCGCACGCGGTAGCGCGCCTTGGCATCGATGCGGCCCTCAAGCGTTCGGCGATAGCGCGCGGGGCCACGGCCGTCGGGAACCTCTTGCGTCGAGGTCTCAATGTCGGTCAGGCCGACGGCCTGCGCGACGGCTTGAATCTCTGGGAGCAGGTCTCGTGGAGCGGTCGCACTGCACCCAAGCTCGAAGCGCTGGCCATCAAGCTCGACGAGCTCAGCGCGAACTGCCTCGTGCTCGCCCATCCATGCCGTCTGCGTGCGCTGGGTCGGACCTTTGCCCTTGTCATCGGTCTGCGCAAGCGAGTCGCGCCACGCTGCCGCCAGCTTGAGTTGCTCCCGAAGCTCCTGCGTAAGTCGGACGGTGACGCGCCATGTTTCGTCCGGGATGAACGCCGCGATCTCACGCTCGCGCTCGACCACGAGGCGAACCGCAACCGACTGCACGCGTCCCGCGGATAGACCTCTCGCCACCTTCCGCCAGAGCAACGGCGACGCCTGATAGCCAACGATACGGTCGAGAATACGACGCGCCTGCTGAGCGTTGACCTTGCCCTCGTCAATCGATCGCGGGTGACTAAAGGCGCGCTGGATCTCGGTCTTGGTGATCGCATTGAACACCACACGCTTGGCGGTCGCCGGCGCGATCCCAAGGACATGCGCCAGGTGCCACGCGATCGCCTCACCCTCACGATCCAAGTCTGTCGCGAACCAGATGTCGGCAGCGCCACGCGCCGCCTTGCGAAGCTCTGCCACCGTGCGCTGTTTCGCGGCAAGAATCTCGTAGCTCGGGCGGAAACCGTGACGCACGTCGACGCCAGGTACCGGATCGTTCTTACCCTTACCCTTGCTGGGTAGATCTCGAATGTGGCCGACCGAGGCGCGAACCTCAAAGCCGCTGCCAAGATAACGATTGATCGTCTTGGCTTTCGCCGGAGACTCGACGATCACCAGCTGCGGACCATTGGGTTTGCCCTTGAAGGGCTTGATTGGAGCGTCGAGCTCTGCGGCGAGCTCGTCGTCGAGCGGCTCGGCGATGCGACCGGTGCCACGGCCCGTCGTCGCAGCCTTTGCAGGCGAAGCAGCGGAGGACTTCTTCTTGGCGGTCGCGGGCGACTTCTTGCTCGCCGCAGCGGACGAGACCCTCGCACGACTGCTGCTCGTGACGGCGCTCTTGCGAGTCTTCTTGCTCGTCTTCTTTGCCGCGGGGACGGTACTCGGAGACTTCGCCGCGCTTTTCTTGGCGGTCTTCTTCGCAGCTGCGCTCTTGCCCGCCTTAGCGGGCGCGGCCTCCGGCCGATCCTCTATAGAGGGCGTCTTGGCGGCGGTTTCTGCCCGAGATCCGGAGGGGCGGGTTGCGGGGGCCTGCTTGCTCGATGCGGTCGCTTTCGTGGATCCGCGCTTGCTCTCCGTCGCCTTGGCCTTGGCGCGCGCAGGCGCAGACTTGCCGCCGGTGGCTGCGCTCTTGGTGCTGCTGGGCCGCTTAGCGGCTGATTTGGACTTCGCCATCGAACGTAGGGAGCCTTGTGGATAACCGAGGTGGACGGCGGAACTGCACTGGGATGCAGGCGAGGGTGCTCGGCCGTCGCGATGCGCATAGTACGCACGCTGGGGGCTCGGGGCGCTGACAATAGTTGAAAGCTGGCAAGCGTGCCAACGGCGAGTTCGACGCGGGGGCTGGCAACGCCATCGAGTCGCGCCCCATGCCCACGCAATGGCCGCGCTACTCGGGTCTCTGTCCGCGCGGAGGACCCCTATGAGCCCGACGCGAAGAAACGTCAAGCCGCCCACTCGGACCGAGGATCGCGCGGACGCATCCCGCATTCACGCGCCCCAACGACAAAGGCCGCGGGACTTGAGTCCACACGGCCTTCGCGTCTTTGGAGATCGCGCGACTGCTCAGCGCTCGCGAATCTCAGGCGCTGCGAAGATCAGCAGCCGGTCTTGCCTTCGGCGATGTTGCGCTGCTCGCAGGCGTCGATGTACGAGCCCTTCGCGAGCGGGCACGCTTCGACGACGTTGGGGATGACCGTCAAGCACACACCGCGCGAGTCGGCGACGTTGAGGAGGTCATAACAAGCTGTCTTCTTGGAGTTGTCGCCCGCGGCGAACTGCTCGCAACCCTTGCCACCCGGATCTTGGTGGGTGTCGTGCGCCGAGCTTCCCCAGTTATCGTTGGTGCCGATATCCGTTCCGGCGGCGGGACGGTAGCAACCGGTGTTGCCGTCGAGCACGCAATCCTTCTCGCCGAGCTCTTCGGTCTGGCAGCAAATCGTGTTCTGCCCACACACCGCGTCGACCTCAGCTCCCGACCACTTGGGGTTGCAAGGCACGGCGCATCCCGTCACGCCCGTCTCCATCAGCACCGGATCACCACTCCCTGCGGCTACATCGATGCAGAGGCCTTGGCGGCTCAGTTCATTGTTGAGGCCAGAGAATACTGGCTCGCCGCCGTTGCTGACGTTCTTGCCAAGGTAGGCCGGCAGCGTGAGCGCATTGCCACTGCCCATCGCGGTCGGATCGTCCGAGCAGCAGATGAAGCCCTCGGGGCACGCATCGCCTCCCTGCTTGGGATCGCAACGGAACGCGCGATCTGGATACTCCACCGTACAGGACGCGGAGATGACCGCAGAGAGCCCAAACGCGGAGAGCACACCCAAAAAGATCTGGTGAGAACGAAGTGTCATGGCTCTAGACGGCGCCGTCGTTCATGGCGCGCACGCAAGGTCGCACGGCAGCCCTCCCTTGTAAAGGATGCGTCCGCCGCGTGCGCCTCAAGATGCGAAGTTGCCACCGCGACTCGAAGCTGCGCGGGAGATCGCGGTGGGTTACGTCGACCAGGCCTGCGGCAACGCCCGCCGGTGTGCCGCTTCTTCGCCAAGCGCACCTGCCGTGGCTAAGCTCTTGACGGGACGAGAAATGACTCCTCGCGCGTGCATCTCACGTCGCCCCGCAGCCATGACCACGAATCACATGATCTCTCACCGCGCACCCCGCCGTCGGGGGCTGGTTTGCCTTTGGTCGCTCGCCGGCGCGACGACGCTTGCTGGCCTACTGGTTGCCTGTTCCGGGGGAAGCCGCAACGAGGACGCCGCCAATCCCGAAGATCACGCGGCCCCCAGCACCCCCTCCGACGGAAAGCCGGTCGAGACCAGTTCAGAGGCTCCGCTACCCGTACCCGAGGTTACCAAGACCAGCCTGCGTGAGATCCCCGCGTTGGAGGCCTGGGCGTTCGCGAGCGATGCGCCGGCCGCCACGAAGATGGACAAGGGCCAGGCAGAGGCTCGAGGTCTGACCCTCGTCGACCTTTCGGATGATTGGGTTCCCTTCATCTTCTCCGCCAAGACACCGGGAAAAGAAGACGTCGCCCCCAACGACTACGCCAAGCTCTTTATCGCGCTCGCGAACGACAAGACCGATGAGGATGGGCGCTCGCTAGGCGCGAGTGAGCACAACTACCTCGAACTCTACGGGATCTCGCCCTCACTCTCGGTGGTACTCGCGGATATGCAGCGCGCGGAGGATGAGGTGGCGCCCTGTCTGCAGCAAGCTGGCTTTGATCCGGCGCCTCTCCAGGCCTTCAAGGGCACGATCGCCTTTAGCAACAAGAGCAAGAAGCTCGGAAGCAAGGCAGGCTGGTACCGCAAGAAGCTTCAGGAAGGACTCAGGAAGGCAGGCAAGCCGAGCGACGACCTCTCGGCGGCCGCGACCCTCCCTGAGCTCAAGTCGCTCTACGCCTCCTATCAAGAAGAACAACTACCGCTCGATGTCCTTGAGCAGGTCTCGATCCGGCTCACCTGCGAAGGACACCTCACCCCCGCCAAGAAGGGGAGCAAGCGGCCGGTTGCCGGCGTCTTTGATGCCACCACGCATCACGCCCTCGCATCCTTCGAGCGCAAGCACGCGCTGATGGGCTGGGGGCACATCACGCAGGAGAATCTGCCGACTCTCGCGGCCGCCCCCCAAGCCAACGCCCATGCACGCCTACGACGAGTGATCACCGAGCGCGTGATTAGTGCCCGTGGAATCCTCGAAGATGGTAGCGCTGCGACCGCGCTGCCCAATTTCCGCTGGCGCGATGCTCAAGGACAGGAGCATCCCCTACCGAACATGGTGGACGATAGCGTGCAAGCGGCCCTTGCGGCGTTGCACCTGGACGATCCGACGACCGCCCGCAAGCGATTAGAAGAGGTCGCCAAGACTTCCGGCGAGGGGCTCAGCCGACTCCTGATCGCGGTCAAGCTCCCTGCCCTTCCTGAGTACTACAGCGCGAACATGGACTTCCACACGGTCATCGACCGCGGGGACGTTTGGTACGACTTTCCGTGGACCGAGGAAGGCAAGGCCGTCGCTCAACCACGCAGTCGCTATCCTAAAATCACGCTCTTTGTCCGCTACGAGGGTCAAGACATCCCGCTCGTCGTCTGGCGTACCACGATTGGTTCGTGGCGCAGTGAGCTCAAGGATGGCAAGGAGTACTACGCGTACAAGAACTCCGACGTCGGTCCGCGCGTGTGGAAAACGATCATGGCCGCCCCCGTCTGGATTCCACCGGACGGCACACCGACACGTGCGTTGGTCAAGCCACGTGTCGTCGACGGCAAGTTCCGGACCGCCGTGAACTACGATGAGACCGGTCCTGGCTACAAGAGCGCGTACGGCTTGGTCGCTGCCTATCACGTCCAGCTGCAGACCAATAAGAACGGCGATGAGATCGAGATTGACAACCAGATCCGTACCCACGGCAGTGTCGACTACATGTCTATCCTTCGCCGCTACAGCCACGGTTGTCATCGCCTGTACAACATGAACGCCGTGCGGATGTTCTCCTTCGTACTCGCGCATCGCGACTTTGTCCGCGAGGGACAAACCAAGATCGGCTTTGCCCGCAACTTCGAGCACGAGGGGCGCTCCTTTCACATGGCGCTTCGGACACGCGGCTATCGCTACGAGCTCGTCGAGCCGATCCCGGTCGAGGTCCTGGAAGGACGCATCCGCGGCACGCGGCAGAGCCCCATCAAAGAGTTCCTGCCCAAGCCCGGCGTCGACTACACGACCGACGAAGACACCATGCTGGTGCCTTAGCTGGCCGTTCTTACCCAGATTTATTGCGCAGCCTGCTGTCGCGCTCGGCTCGCGGTTGGTGGTCCCCCCGCGGTCGTGATATCCCCCCGGCATGGCGGACGACGAGCGCGGCTTCGAGCAGGCATTTCGCAGTAACCTACTGCCCGCGCAGCGGCGCGAGATCCTTGCGACCCTCCGCGCGACACTCAAGCGGGAGACCACGCTCGGCCAGATCATCGATGCCGCAGAGTCACTGGGCTGGGGCGAAGCGATGGGCGATCTTCGTCTCGCCGATCTCGCACGCTCACTCTTGCTCGGAGAGCAGGGCGGTGCGCCGGCGAGTAGCGCAGGCGGACGTTCGTCATCAGCCACCGATGACGCGGGTGACCGTCACGACGAGTCCGTCGCGTTCTCGCAGGCAGGAATTGACTACCGCCCCGGTGACATCGACGAAGACGAGGGGCTTGAGGCTCTCGATGACACCGACGGATCGGACGTCTTCGCAGGGGATCTCGTGGCAGAGCTCGCACCGCCGACGCGAAAGGGCGCATCGAAGTCCTCGCGAGCACCTGCACTCTTTCTTGGCGATGGCTGGGAGCGCTCACGTGGCGCGGACGCGAGTCCTCCTAAGGCCAAGGCCAAATCAGGGAGTGTGAAGGCAACCGAGAAGGAGCCGGCCGCGCCGACCCAGATTCGCGGTGCCGGTGCCGCGCCACGCGGGAGCGCACAGAAGAAGGTCAGCAAGACCGTGGCCGAGACGGCGACGAAGGCCGCCAAGTCAAAGACCACCGCCGCCGCGCAAAAGCCCAAGAAGGCCGCGGCCGCCAGGCCAGCTCCCAGCAAGTCCGCCACTGCGACTGCGAAGAAAGCCACCGCAAAAAAGGCAAGCGCGAAGAAGAGCAGCGCGAAGCCAAGCTCGCGCCGATAGTTTGGCAACGCTCGCCTCGCGCCGCATGCCCTCGCGCGGATCTTGAGCGCAGTGGATACCGCGAAAGCAGTCAGTCTGGTTTTCCGCCGCCCGTGGCGCCTACGATCCGCGCCTTCGTCGTTGAGAGGCCAGCTTCGGCACCGTGCTCGACGCCTGCGCGAGCTTACGGGTCAAGGTCGGGATTCCTCCCAGCGAGTGGTCGCGCTGCGTGCCGTTCCACCAGCGATGAGCGGAGTCAGGTGAGATGACGCCGGCATCATCGGCCGCGACCCTCATCGTCAACATGGCCAGCTGCCAGCGTCGGTGCGTGAAGATGTGCTGCACCACGCGCGGCGCGTCGTCTTGGTCCGTGAGAATGCGCGCCATGCGTGTGCGACTCTTGAGTTCGCGGGGCAACAACGTGCCCGCTACCTGTCGAGCAGCGCGTAGGTTCGAGTCGTGTTCGATCCGAGGCACCGCCACCAACGGCGGCGTCCACATCCCCGCCAAGAGCCCGTCCGCGGGACGTCGCTCCAGCAGGAGTCCGCGGTCGCTGTGCACGAGGATCGCGACAAAACACTCCGTCGCCGCGACAGACCGCGCCCGAGGTGCGGGGATCAACTGCTGCTTGCCTTCGCGACGTGCGACGCAGAGTTCCGAGATCGGACAGCGATCGCAACTCGGGGTCGCCGGCGTGCATACGGTTGCGCCGAGTTCCATCAGCGCCTGTGCCAGTACCCGCGGGTCTCCACGCTCGAGAATCGACCTCGTGAGGGCCCAATGACCCTTTGCGCTCGCGCCCTGTTCGACGACCTCGTCTACGCCGCGCACGCGCGAGAGCACGCGAGCGATGTTCCCATCCACGAGGGGCTCGGCCTCGCCGTAGGCGATGCTTGCGATCGCGCCGGCGGTGTACGGACCGATGCCGGGTACTTCCCGCAGCGCATCCACGCGATTGGGAAGTTCACCCGCGAGCTGCTGCGCCACAAAGCGTGCACCCGCGTGTAGTAGGCGCGCGCGCCGATAGTAGCCAAGTCCGCTCCAAGCCGAGAGCACCGCGTCCTCGCTCGCGCTCGCGAGCGCGTCCACGGTCGGGAAGCGCTCCATAAAACCGGTGAAGTAGCGCTCGACGGTCTCCACGCGCGTTTGCTGCAGCATTACCTCCGACACCCAGACACGATACGGATCTCGCGTGCCGCGAAAGCTCAGTTCGCGCGCATGTTTCTGGAACCACGGCGACAACGCGGCGGCGACAGAGCTGGCGAGTGCGAGATCAGACCGGGCCAGATCGGCGGGATCGAGAGCCGAGAAGCGCGTTGCAGCTCCTGCCCGCGCTGCAGTCTTTCGCTTGGAAGCAAGCGGCACGCTCGGGGGTCTAGCAGGGAGTGAATCATCGCGCTCCGGTCTCCCCACACCTTACGGGATGCGTCCTCGCCGTCCCCGAGGGCGGTCGTTGATGCGTCCTCGCATCCTTGCCCCAAATCCCACCGCATCGGGCGGGAAGGCGCCATCCAGCAGCTGCACGCGCCCGGGTCCTGTCTGCCCATGGCCGGGCGCGCGCGTGCCCCCGCGAGACGTGCAGGCCCCGCCGGAGGGTCCGCGGCGCTGGGCCAACGTCGGATTGCAGGGTACAAGCCAGCCCATCGCCATGTTTCGCAAGCGCGACACGCATATCCACTTCGTCGGCATCGGCGGCATCGGCATGAGTGGCATCGCAGAGGTGCTTCTCAATCTTGGCTATCGCGTCTCGGGTTCGGACACGGCGACAACGGAGGTCACGCGTCGACTCGAGGGCCTGGGCGCACGGATCTCGCCTCGCCATACCGCCGACGCGATCGCGGACGCGGACGTCGTCGTCATCTCCAGCGCGATCCCCAGCGACAACGCCGAGGTGGAGGCCGCTCGTGCAGCGCAAATTCCGGTCATCGCACGCGCAGAGATGCTCGGCGAGCTGCTCCGCCTCAAGGACGGCGTCCTCGTCGCGGGCTCGCACGGCAAGACCACGACGACCAGCCTGCTCGCAACTGTTCTCGATGCCGCGGGCCTCGATCCGACCGTGGTGATCGGTGGCAAGCTCAATGCCATCGACTCGAATGCACGCCTCGGCCAGGGAGACCTTATGGTGGCCGAGGCCGACGAGAGCGATGGCTCATTCCTGCTCCTGCCCCCGACGATTGCGGTGTTGACCAACATCGACGCCGAGCACCTTGAGCACTACGGCAGCATCGAACGGCTGGAGGACGCCTTTGTAACCTTCGCCAACCGCGTGCCCTTCTTCGGCATGGTGGTCCTGTGCGCGGACGATGCACGACTTCGCAAGATCGCACCGCGGATCAATAAGCGCTGGGTCAGCTACGGGATCGAGCACGAAGATGCCGACTACGTGGGTTATGACCTTGCGCATCACGGCACCAACACGACCTTTCGTGCACGCCACCTCGATCGCGACCTCGGCGAGTTCCACCTGCACATGCCGGGCCGCCACAACGTCAAGAACGCACTCGCGACCATCGCTGCAAGCGAGGCGCTCGCGATCCATCTTGAGGTCGTGCGCCAGGCTCTCACTGACTTCGAGGGCGTGCAGCGTCGCTTCACTCTGCGCGGCGAGCCACGTGGCATCACGATCATCGACGACTACGGGCACCACCCCTCTGAGCTCGCGGCAACGCTGCAAGGAGCACGCGCCGCGTGGCCCAAGCGTCGGCTGATCGCGGTGGTGCAGCCGCACCGCTTCACGCGACTTCGCGACAACTTTGCAGCGTTCGTGAGCTGCCTTCAGGCCGCCGATGTGGTCGTGATCGCGCCGGTCTACGCGGCAGGAGAGCCCGCGATCCCCGGCTTTGACGCCGAGTCGCTGACCCACGCGCTCACCAAGGAGATCGCGAACCGCGGCGCGGCCACGACCGTGCACGGGGTGATCGAGTTTGCGGACCTGACGGCGTTCCTGACCAAGCTGGTCGCGCCTGAGGATGTCGTGATCACCATGGGCGCGGGCAGCATCACCAAGATCAGCTACGAACTGGTCGCGGCGCTGGCATAATCCAGCGGTGTCCTCTGCCATGTCCACGCAAGATCAGATCCGCCACGCAGTCGAGGCCGCGCTTGCGGGCGCGCAGGTCGAGGTGACGAGCGCGGGCGGTGGTCACTTTGCGCTTGTCGTGGTCTGGGCGGGTTTCGCTGGGAAGCGCCTCCTTGATCGCCATCGCGCAGTGCTTGCTCCGATCGCTCCCCTCATGGCGGGCAACGACGCACCCGTGCACGCAATCGACTCCATTACGGCGCGTGAACCCTAATCGCTCGGAAGCTCGGGCCCGCGACGATGGACGCACACAAAAGGCCGGAGAGCGATCCAGGCTCGGGCGAGCGGTCGGCCGGATCAGGCCGCGAAGGCGAGTCTTCGGCTCGGCCGGCTCACCTGCGTCGGTGGGCCCTGTTCTTGGCAGTGCATCTCGCGGGCGCGGCACTCTTTGTGTTGTCCACAGCGCCAGGTGACCGCTCCGCGCTCTGGCACTTTCCGCTCGATGACGCGTGGATTCATCTCGTCTATGCGCGCAGCTTCGCGGACCTTGCACCGATGCAGTACAACCCGGGGCAGCCCGAAACGGGCGCCTCGAGCCTGCTCTGGGCGCTCCTCCTCAGCCCGGTCGTCGCGCTGACCCGGGCTAGCCCGTGGGCCACGGTCATCGGTGTCAAGCTCGTCGGGGTGCTCTGCGCGACCGCGTGCAGCAGCGTCTACAGCCGACTCGCGATCTCGCTAAGTGGCCGCTCGTGGTTGGGAATCGCGGTGGGATTGCTGATCGCGGCCGATCCATGGCTCGGCTTTTCTCGCGTGTCCGGGATGGAAGTTCACCTCGCCGCCGCCTGCGTCGGCTGGATGTGGGCGGCGCTCGCCGAGGAGCGGGCGCAGGAGGCGAGCGTCGCGATGGGCCTCGCCGTGCTCGCTCGACCTGAGAATGTGCTGCTCGCGCTCGTCGGAGTCTTGATCCTCGCAAAGATTCTCCTCAAGCCGGGAACCGCACTGCGAGATCGCGTCCTCAGCCTGCTCCCACTCCCCGCTGCGATCGCGATCTGGGTGACGAGCTGTCTTCTCATTAGCGGTCGCCCGCTCCCGAATACCTATTACGCAAAGTCCAAGGTCACGCCGGATCAGGTCGCGGACAACGTCGCGACCCTGCTCGGCCCCGCCCTGCTCGAGCAAACTTGGAGTCTGCTGCTGATCGGGCCCCTCTTTTGGATCCTGGGTGCAGCGATCTTGCTGCGCGGCTGGGCGTGGACCCACCCCGAGCGCGACGACAAGGACGATGCTGCCCGAGCTCGCGCCGAGCACCTTCGGCTCATCTCGCTCGCTGTCCTCGCGGCGCCATGGATCTTCCTTCTTGGGGTGGCTCAGAGCCGCGACATCGCGCAATGGGGCTCGTACTACTGGCATCGCTGGCTGGAACCCGCGCTTCCACCAACGCTCCTGGTGATCGGCGTCGGGGCCTTCATCGCGACGGAGTGGGCGTTCCTGTCCACACCACGCGCGGGTCCCACGGACGCGGTTGGCCAGGTGCAGGCTCCGAGCCGACCGCGATGGCAACGCGCCGTAGCCATGGCGCTGCAGTCGATTGCCCTGCTCGGGCTGTTGCTCCGCGTCGTGCCGGATAGCCTCAGCCGTATCGATCTCTACGCGTGGAACTGCCGCAACATCGCGGAGGTTCAGGTTGCTCTTGGCGTCTGGGCGCGCGAGCACGTTCGGGAGGATGAGTGGATCGCTGTCAGCGACGCGGGCGCACAGCGCTGGTTTTCCGAGCGCAAGAGCCTCGACCTCCTCGGTCTCAACGATCACGAGATCATCGAGGACGGCGATCCGGCCGACCGCGTCGAGGAGCTTGATGTCCGCGTCTTTATCGTGTTTCCTCCGCAGTTCCCCTGGATGGACGCATCTCCCGAACTCGTCGCCGTGCACGAGGAGCGATCGGCGAACTACACGATCTGCGACTGCGCGCAGACAGTCATGCGCGTCTACGTTCGCGACGTGCCAGGGCGCCCGTCTCCGCTCAAGGACGCGGCGCCGCTGCGATCGATGGCGCTGCCCACCCGCGCCACCAAGTAGTGCGGTTGGGTCGCATGTCGCGATGCCGTCGCCTCACTCGTCGAGCTCTCAGCTCTTGTTGCGGAAAGTTCGGATGGCAATCCTGCGCGCAGTTCATTGCGTCCCCGGTGGTGGTGGCGATGTCGACGGCGTCAACGTGAGTCCGAGCTGCTCAAGTGGTGCATCCACGCGCAGACCGACGATGCGCACAAGCGGACGCAACTCGGCGACCGGCTCGACGACAAAGAACGCCTCGAGATCTGCGGTGGCCCGGTACGCCATCACGGGGCGCCCGGCCTGCAGCTGAGCCACAACCGCGGGTACGACGAGGACAAGCTCGGGCTCGCCGATCGCCGCGACATCGCGACGGCATCGCTTGACGCGGAGGTAGTAGTAGTCAAAGACGGTCTGGTCGTGCCACTCCGGTGGCGTGTTGAGGCTCAACATCACCGCACGGGGCGGGAGTTTCTCACAGAGCTGCTCGCCATAGGCCTGCGCCGTGTCGTCCGTGCCGCGATCGGCTTGTGCGAAGTTGGCGACTAACGCCAGGACGACCAACGCCCCCGCGCCAAGGCCGAGAGCCCACTGTGCTGCGAGCACCGAGGATTCACGCCCTTCAAGTCGCTCGAGCGCCAGGGCGCGAAGTTTGTCGATCGCCACCGCGTAGCAAAGCAAGAGCAGGGTGGCACTTGGGAGCAGGAACACCTGGAGATCGTGCACAGCGTAGGTCGAGAAGAACGCAAGGTTACCCACGATCCCCAGCGTGAGCGCGAGTCCAACGGCCGTACGTTCTCGGAGCAGAGTCACCAGACCACCCAACGCAGCGACAAAGGGGAGCACGCCGAGCTCGGCGATCAGGTTGTCGACCAAGCGGAGCACGAGGAGATGAACGGGCACGCCCTGCAGGCGCCACTCGACGTAGGACCCACCCCGCACGAACCACCAAAAGCCACCCGGCTCGAGAATGTGCGGAAACGCGATAACGGGCTCCTGCGCAGCGCGCCACGGGATCCAGAGGAAGATCAGCGTCCCGGAGAGCGCGAGCATGGTCGCGAGCACGCAGCGGAGCAATCGCGGAGCGAGGCGGACCGGTGCGACGATATCTCTGAGGTCCGATAGGTCGCCGCGGACGGAGTCTCCCGCGCGCGCAACGAGCACCAAGAGTGCCAGGCCGGTACCCGCGGTCGCGGGCGCCATGTGCAGCGAAAGACCCAGACCACCGAGGAGCGCTGCGACGTAGGCACCGCGAAGATCTCCGCGCCGCATCGACGAAATGCAGAGCCACCAGACACCCAGGGCGACCGCAATTCCGGGCGTGTACACCTCCGCGATGGTCGCGTTGGTCCAGATGCTCTCCGTTGCTGCGAAGCTCAGCGCGGCCAGAATCGCCGCGCCGCGCCACGAGCACAGCTCACGGGCAACTCCATAGAACATGCCGACCGCGAGCGCGCCAAAGCACGCGCTCATCAGGTTCACGCCAAAGGCAGGTTCTTCGCCCAGCCATGAAAACACGTGACCGAGCAGCACGTAGCCCGGATATCCGGGCGGGTGTGGGATGCCGAGCACCGTGGCCGCGGCAGCAAGCTCCGCGCTGTCATACCAATAGACGGTCGGACAGAGGGTGGCGAGGTAGAGTGAGAACGCGGCGGCGCTGAGTAAGACACCGATGCCCAGGTCTTCCTGCCACGGCGCAAGTTGCCGCGTCGGCGCAGACCCGGTGGTGTTGTCCGCTGCCTGATCCATCGCGTGAGGGAATGCCCTTGGCTGCGGCTCAGGTAGGCGCGCTCTTGAGGGCCGGCACCCGAGCCAGCATCCAGTCGAGAATCATGCGCTCGATCGGGGCGCGAAGGTCGGGCGGCTCATTGTGGAGCTCGTGGTAGTAGCCCTCGAACAACTCGAAGCTCTGCTCAAGCTCCGTCGCCTTGGGTAGCGACCGATAGAAACGCTGCGTCACTCGATGATCGCAGATCAGATCTCCGGTGCCATGGTAGAGCTTGAGCGGAACGGTGATCTCTGCGCCGTGTCCGAGCACGCGCGCCATCATGCGCTCGGCCGCCTGGAACCATGTCGGAGTAAACACGGTGACTCGGCGCTTGTCGTTGGCGTAGAGCGCGACTTGCTCAGGATCCCGGGATACGTGCTCGGGCGGGATCGGACTGGGAAAACCGATGGTCGGAAGCACCGCTCCGATCGCTCTCGCCGCGACTCGGAGCACGGGTCCGGGCGGCTTGACCAAGCCGAGCATCGGCGCACTGATGACGGCGCCACGAAGCGGGAAGTCCTCTTGATGTTCGAGCAGGAATCCCAGCGTGATGAGTCCGCCCATGCTGTGGCCGAAGATGAACCACGGCATATCCGTGGTGCCCTCCCCCGCGCGGCGCTCAGCGACGGCGTCACGCAGCAGCTCGAGCAGATCGCGAGCGTAGGTCTCGAAGCGATCCACGTGGCCGCGCGGCCCGCCCGATCGGCCCTGCCCGCGGTGGTCAGGACCGATGACAAACGCACCACGCTCGCACCACTGCTTGGCCATCCGGTCGTAGCGCGAGACATGTTCGGCGCCGCCGTGAACGACCAGCACGCCGAAGCGTGGCGTGCCTTCAGGTCGCCAGGTCTCGACGTGGAGTGGCGTGCCGTCGCTGGTCTCGAAAACTCGAATCTCGTGCGGCTTGCTCATGATGGCTCGGCGACTGTGCTGCAGCTTGCCACGCACAGGCCCGGCTTTCATCTGTCGCCCAAGGCCTGCGCGCGAACGGACGCAGTGTCAACACCGCATCCGCCCGGCTGCGCTGGCGTCCGGGAGGGCCCCGTCTCCAGCATGACCTCAGAGGCTCGCACCCTCAGAACATCTCGCGCACGCGACCGAACCAGTCCCGAATCGACGCGCGATTGGGCGAGTCGGCGCTGCTCTTGCTCGCGCGCGCGAAGAAGCCCGTCGATTGGACCTCCTCGATGGCCGCGGCAGGCTGGTGTCGCGCGCCGTAGAGGACCAGGCCGCAGCCCGTCGCGTAGCGTGGGACCGCGGCGACCTCAGCAAAGCCGCCTCGTCCAAGGCCGATCTTTTCCGGCCGACCTTCGCCGATGATCGGCATGCCAAGCCGAACCGGCATCTGGAAGATGTCTTCGGCGATCTCTGCCATGCCCTCGAGTAGAGCCGCGCCACCCGTGATGACCAATCCGCTGGCCGCGGTCCCGAGCTGCCCGTTCTTTTCGAGCACCTCGTAGGCCAGGAGGAGGATCTCTTCGACGCGCGGCTCGATGACCTGCGCGAGGAACTGACGCTCGAATCCTCGCGGCGGACGCGGGCCGACGCCTGGAACTTCGATGCGCTGTTCGCCATCGACCATCGAGACCAAGGCACAGCCGTGCTTCTTCTTGATCTGCTCGGCCTCACTAAAGGATGTGCGAAGTCCGTGGGCGACATCCTGCGTGATCCGTTGGCCGCCCATCACGACGACCGAGGTAAACACGTTGGTACCCTCGCTCCATACGCTGACGTCGGTGGTACCGCCGCCGATATCAAGGAGGATCACGCCCAGATCCATCTCGTCATCGTGCAGTACAGACATGCCCGAGGCGAGCGGATCGAGCACGACCTCGACGACGTCGAGCCCCGCGCGATTGCAGCACTTGACGACGTTTTGCACTGAGGTCGCGGCCGCAGTGATGATGTGCGCCCGAACTTCCATGCGCACGCCACTCATGCCGATCGGATCGCGGATCTGTCCCTGGCCGTCGATAATGTACTCCAGCGGCAGCGTGTGAATGATCTGCTGGTCGAGCGGAATATTGACCGCCTTGGCCTGCTCGATCACCCGCGCAACGTCGGCGGGTGTGACCTCGCGGTCCCGCATGCTGACTTGTCCGATGCTCGAAAAGCCGCGGATATTGCCGCCGGCCATGCCGACATAGACCGACTGCACCTCCACAGCGGCCATCTGCTCGGCCTCTTGAATGGCAGCAAGAATGCTGTTGGTCGTGCTCTCGATGTTCACGACCACGCCTTGGCGCAGGCCCTCAGACGCGCTCGTGCCGACGCCGATGATGTCCACGCCGTTGGCCGTGACCTCGCCGATGATCGCCGCAACTTTGGTCGTCCCGATATCGAGACCGACAATGACGTCTCCAATCTCCGCCATGATGGTGTTCCTTCTCTGCGTTCCAATCGAGGGCGCGGCTGCTACTGCGCCCGTGGGATCCGGTGCTTGCGCTCGCGCTTCACCGGTGCGTTTTGGGTTGAGGTCTGCGTCAATGCGACGGGTTGTGTCGCGGAGGAATCGGGGTTGAGCGCGCCATCCAGGGTCTCTTGCGTCTCCGGGCGCGAGAGCACGGCGAGTTCGTCGTTCGGGTCAATGAAGCGAGCGACGATCCGGTCGGTGGTGCCGCGGCCGAGTGTCGAGTCGAGGTGCACAACCGCGAGGCGATCGGCCCGCTCGCCCAATGCGGCTCTCAGGGCGTCATAGCGCTCGAGCCGCTCGGAGAGTTCCGTAGTCCGAAGCCGGAGCTGCGTACCGGCCTCTGCCGTATAAAGGGTGACCTCACCCGCCTGACCGAGGTGGATCTCGGCCAAGCGCGGGCGCTGCTTGGACTCCCACAGGGCCCGAATCGAGAGCCCAGATCGGATTTGCGTGGCGGCGGCCTCAAGGTTGTTGACCAGCAGCTCGCGGGGAATGCCCGTGATCACCGGCAGTGAGCCACGCTCACCGGTCCCCACGCGCTTAAACGGCTTGCCGTCGGCGTCGACCAGATAGAAGTGGCCAGCGGCAACCACCGCATGCGCCGTGTGCTCTTCCACGCGGACCACGAGCGCGTCGGGCAGCTCGCGCTCGACCACCGCCTTGGCCACCCACGGATCGGCTTCGATCTTCGCCGCGAGGGCCTCAAGATCGACCGAGAGGATATTGGTCGCGGGCTCAATGCCCATCAATCCACGCAGGTGGTCGAGGTTGACGTGGGCGGTCTCTTGGAAGACCACGGTCCGGACCTCAAAGCGCGGCGACGTCGTCGCGTACGCGTACATCGCCTGCGCGCCAGCGAGCCCGCCCCACGCGACCGCGGTTGCGATCGAGACACGAAGCACGGTGCGGCCGAGCCAGCTCGGCGGGCGTGGCCAGCGGCGCCTGGGTGCATCCGCTCCCGCCACGGGATGGCTGGCCGATGCCCGCGCAGACTCGTCCCGCCGGCGGTTCGCACGAACTTGCCCCGGTGTCGCCGCCGCTCGACGCCGCAGTGCGACCTCCGGGGCGTGCTGCTTGGGAGCGGTCGCCGCGGTCACCCGGTTCGATCCGGTCGTCTTGCGCGCTGGCGACGCTGGGCGTCGGACTGCGCTGGCGGGAGCACGAGACACTCTCTGGCCTGTATCGGGACCGAGCGATGTCAGCAAGATTTCGGCACAAGGATGAGCGATCCGTAGGTCCGCCCTCGAATCCTGCCGGGGATCTCCGCGCGTCGGCCTCCGCTCACCATGTTCGCCGCGAAGTGCCACGCGGATCGAGGCACGGCCACGACCTGCGACGCTCACGATGCACGTATGCCGTCGCACACCGACCGCTGGCCGTGATCGAAGTGACGCACACGCCACGTATTGGTGTGGCCGACTTGATCTCTGCCTTCCGAACTGCGGGTTCGTACAGTAGCGTGGGCACATGCGAGTCACGTACGAGCAGCTCGTCTCCCGCGCACGAGAACAGGTCCGCGCAATGTCGCCGTCGGCCCTCTCTGACCTGCTCACGCGGCCAGATGCGCCGATCGTCCTCGACCTCCGCGAGGCCGCAGAGTGCGGTGACGGCAGTGTGCCGGGTGCACTCCATCTGCCGCGGGGTCTCCTCGAGAAGCACATCGGCGATCTTGTGCCCGCCGCCGATCGTCAGGTCGCGCTGATCTGCCAGTCCGGACATCGCTCGATTCTCGCCGCGCTCGCGCTGCGAGAGATGGGATTCTCGCAGGTGACGACGCTTGAGGGCGGCGTCAATGCGTGGCGCGCTGCCTCGCTGCCGATGCAGCGCACGCGCGCGCTCTCGGAGCAGCACGGAGCCCAATTTGGAGAGACCGCTCCGGCCACCAGCCAAGGGCCCTTGAGCTGGGAACAAGTTCGGGCCGCGTTCCCGATCGTCGGTCGCCAAGTGCCGGTGATGGGGCAAACCCAGCGACCCTTGGTCTATCTCGATCACGCCGCGTCGACGCATGCTCCAACGCCAGTACTGCAGCGCTACAGCGAGTTCATGGCGGGCGAGTATGCGAACGTCCATCGCGGCACGCACTTGTTGTCGCGCAAAGCAACCGAGCGCTTCGACGAGTGCTACTACGTGGTGTCGGACTTCATCGGCGGCGATCTTGAGCGCGACTGCGTCGTGTTCTTGGGCAACACCACCCAAGCGATCGACCTCGCCGCTCACGTCATGGAGTCGCTGCCGGGCAAGACGCTCGTGACGCAGCTTGAGCACCACTCCAATGACCTTCCGCATCGCAAGCGGGGACCAGTGCTCCGCGCCCCGATCGACGTGCACGGGCGCCTCAATCTCGACGCACTTGAGCAGCTCTTGCGCGCCAACGATGTCAAGTTGGTCGCGGTCACCGGCGCGGCCAACCTCAACGGCTGGATGCCCGACATCTATCGTGTCGCGCGCCTGGCCCATCAGCACGGCGCGTTAATTCTGGTCGACGCCGCGCAGCTGCTCGCCCATCAGCGCATCGACGTGCGGCCACCCGACCACGAGGAACACATCGACTTTCTGGCGGCGGCCGGACACAAGGCCTACGCGCCGTTTGGCGCCGCCTTCCTTTATGGACCGCGTGCGATTCTCGACGCCGCCCCGCCCTACCTCCCTGGTGGTGGCACTGCGGCGCGCGTGCACGCGACCTCGGTCGACTACGTGCCGTCGCCCGACCGCCATCAAGGCGGTACGCCGAACATCGGCGGCGTCCTCGCTCTGGCAGAAGCGCTTCGCTTTCTCGATCGGATCGGCATGGACCGCGTGCGCGAGCACGAAGTTGCGCTCACGCGCAGAGCCATGGATGGCATGCGCGCGATAGGGGGCGTGACCATCTATGGACCCGCCCCGGTGGAGGAGCGCCTCGGCGTGCTTTGCTTCAACGTCGACGGCGTCTCGGATCAGCTCGCCGCCGCAGTCTTGAGCGAGGAGCACGCGCTCGCGATCCGAAACGGACGCTTCTGCGCCCACATTCACATGGAGAGACTCCTGGCGAACCAAGGCGGTGCAACCGCGGAGGATGGCTCGGTGCCCGGCGCCGCGCGGGCATCTTTTGGCGCGTACAACGATGAGAGCGACGTCGATCGACTCTTGGTTGCGATCAAGGCGCTGCGTGACCGGAGCTGGGTTGGCCGCTACCGCGTGCGCGCGGCCGGCATCACTGCCGAATTTGCCGGCCGATGCAACGACCGCTGGATGGAGGCCGATTCTCCGGGCCCCAGTCACGATGATGCCGTTGTCGCAAGCGAGGAACAGCCTTGGCTGAGCCAGCTCAATCCCGATCCGCCGATCCGGAGCTACCTGATCGCGGATGCTGTGAGTGGCAAGGCGATCCTCGTCGACCCGCGACGTGATCAAGTGGATCGCTACCTTGCCGAGCTCGCACGGCGACGGCTCACGCTTGAATACGCCGTCGACACACACACTCACTCGGACCACCTCTCGGGATGCAAACGGCTCAAGGACCTGGTCGGCTGCAAGATCGCCATGCACGCAAGCGCCGGCGTTCCCTGTGTGGATCATCCACTCGAGGACGGCGATCGCCTGCTGCTGGGCTCGCTCGCGATCGATGTGCTGCACACGCCAGGGCACACGCGCGACTCGCTGTGTCTCCGCGTCGGTGACGACCTCTTGACGGGCGACACGCTCTGGATCGGCGGTAGCGGCGGACTCGATCTTGAGGGCGATGTCGGCTCGCTGCGGGCAAGTCTCACTCGCATCGCCGGACTTCCTGCGCAGACCCGTGTGTGGCCACTCCACGACAGCGAAGTGAAGCGGCACTCGACCATTCAAGCCGAGCTCGCGGCAAATCCATGGATGACGCGACCTCTGCCGTGCGAGGGCGATACGGCCGCGACCGCAGCAAAGCCCGACGCGATCGACAATCACACGCGCGCCAACCAACGCTGCTCGGCGTAGCGGACTGTCGAAAGAACCGCGCGACGCAGCACGTCGTGCCGCGCCGACACGACGCGAATCAAGGTGGAGCGAGCGTGCTTCGCCGGTGAACTCGTCGAACTCGCCGAGGATTCTTGAAGGCAGCGGCGCGTCGCGGATCGCCCAAGATCCGCCCCGGAAGCCGCCCCACGAATCGATCCGCGGCGCCCCCCTGCTAGACGGCCCCAGGAGCTATCTGGCGGGGGGCCTGACGGGTACCCCCGAAATTCACCCTCCCACGGCCAGTGGAGCGGCTTGTGGGAGGGGAAGTGATCTCCCTCGACGGCCAACCCGACCAAAAAAACGTCGATATTGGGCTCTGACAGGCATTTTCTACCTTGAACCAGGTTGCGAACCCTCTAGAATGCCCTCCGTCGCCGTCCTAGCGGCCATTGGCGGTCCTAGGCGCACACCCCCTCAAACCAAGCACAGACGCTCGCACGCTGCACACAGGAGAACGCGACCATGGCAAAGAAGAAGGAAACCGCCACCAAGAAGAAGCCCAAGGAAATCCTCGTTGTGGGATCCAAGGTCAAGGAAGTCATCCGCGGACGTAACTTCCGCAGCGACGGCGACCTCATCCAGGCCGTCTCGGACAAGGTCCACGAGATCCTTGAGGCCGCGATCGCTCGCGCCGAGGAGAACAAGCGCGGCACCGTTCGCCCCTACGACCTCTAGTCGTTGGGCGGCCCTCTTCTGGGCGTTCATCGTCGCGAGCGACACAGCGACTCGCTGAGATCAGTTCTCCGCAAAGCGCCAACAAACTCGTCCGAGAGCGAACGTAAGAGACGCATTTGAGGCTTGCTCCTATCAGAGCAAGCCTTGAATCGTTTTGGGCCCCTGCCAGCGCCGGCACCTCAAGCGCTTGGACGCGCGGGCATCAGACCCGACCAACGCAGAGCTCGTGCTCTATCGACCAAGATCGCCGCGGCGAAGGAAGGCCGGTACTTCGCGAGGGTCCGAGTCACTGCGACCCCAGCCACCGCTCATCGACGGGTTCATGCCCGTGCCGTGCATCCCGTGGACCTCGCGCACCGTGGAGGCAGCTCCGAGGTGAGCGTGCGCTGCGGTTCCCTGAGCCATCGAGTTGGAAGGGTGAACTCCCTGCATGCCGGAGGCAATCAGACCGGTGGGCGTCTGGGCGGGGCGGCGGCCGGTGAGCAGCGGATTGTTGGCACCGAGGCTGGTGTTCGCGCTCGGCACGGGGGCCGCCGCAAGGCCTTGGCGTCGTCGAATTCCGCCGTGCGAGCGCAGGGCCTCCGCCAGGGTCTCCTCCTTGACGTCATGCTGATCGAAGCCGGTCGCGATCACGGTGATGCGCATGCCCTCACCCATGCTGGGGTCGATCACGGCACCGAAAATGATGTTGACGTCTTCGTGGGCGGCCTGGTGGATAAGAGATGCGGCCTCGTCGATCTCGTGGAGTCGCAGGCTCGGGCCTGCGGTGACGTTGATGAGGATTCCGCGAGCGCCGTTGATCGTGACGTCTTCGAGCAGCGGGCTGTTGATCGCCTGCTGTGCGGCCGCAACCGCGCGACCCTCGTCGGACGCGAAGCCCATGCCCATGAGCGCGCGGCCCTGGTCGGACATGATTGTACGAACGTCCGCGAAGTCGACGTTGATGATGCCCGAGACGGTGATGAGGTCGGAGACACCTTGCGTCGCGTGCAGCAGCACGTCATCCGCGATCGCGAACGCATCCATCAAGCTGGTGTTCTGCGAGACAACCGTGAGTAGGCGATCGTTGGGGATCGTGATCAGGGTGTCGACCGCCTTCTCGAGGAAGTCGATGCCTTGCGCCGCAAAGCGCATGCGCCGGCCGCCCTCGAAGCGGAATGGCTTGGTCACGACTCCGACCGTCAGGGCACCCTGCTCTCGCGCGACC
>CAZVEM010000012.1:0-44912 GCA_964626165.1 uncultured Nannocystaceae bacterium | reverse complement strand
GAGAAGGCCCGCGTCGACAAGATCCTGTCGAGCCAAGAGATCGTCGCGCTGATCACCGCGCTGGGCACCGGCATTGGCGAAGAGAGCTACGACGTATCGCGGCTGCGCTATCACACGATCGTCATCATGACCGACGCCGACGTGGATGGGTCACACATCCGCACGTTGCTGCTGACCTTCTTCTTCCGCCACTTCCCGGAAGTCATCGATCGCGGCCACCTCTACATCGCTCAACCGCCGCTGTACAAAGCCAAGGTCGGCAAGCGCGAGGTCTATCTCAAAAACGATCAGGCGCTCTCGGAGTACGTCATCGATCATGCAATCGGTGACCTCACGCTCCGCGTCGGCGATCGGGATGTCTCGCCCGAGGTACTGCGCGAGATCGCGACCCGCGGCGTTCGCTACCAGACCGTGCTGGGTCGCCTGGAACATGTCTATCGGCCTGCGATCCTCGAGACGGTCTTGGATCACGCCGAGCAGCTCGGCAGCATCCAGGCAATGCTCGCGCGCTTTGGCGATCCCAATGCGATCGAGAGCCTCGTGCCGACGATGCAAGAGGGCATCAAGAAGCGGCTACCGACCTCGCGCGTCAGCAGCGAGGTGGTTCGCGACGATGCCGGCACGCGCCTGCGCCTGCGGATCGTGACCGACGGCGTCACGCAGATCGAGGAGCTGAGCCAGGAGAGCCTGACGATCAACGAGCTCGCAGAACTGTTGGAGCATCGACGCTACCTCGCGGGCCTGGGAAGTGCTCCCTTCGAGATCCGCAAGCGAAGTGGCGAAAAGCCGATCGTCGTCGATCGACTGCTCGACTTGGTGCGGCACATCGATGAGGCGGGCAAGGCCGATATGGCGATCAGCCGCTACAAGGGTCTTGGTGAGATGAACCCGGAAGAGTTGTGGGAGACCACGATGGATCCGGAGCGCCGCTCCTTGCTACAAGTGCGGGTCGGTGATCCAGTCGTGGCCGAGCAGATGTTCTCGATCCTCATGGGCGATGAGGTCGAGCCGCGGCGCAACTTCATCACCGAAAACGCGCTCTCGACCCGCAACCTGGACGTCTAGCGCGGCACTTTTGCGACGAAAGCCAGGCGGCGAAAGCCAGGCGGCGAAAGGCGGTCCCGAGCAGCGCTCGTGCGATGCACGAAGCGGACTTTCAACTGTGACCTGGCCGCACGAGTCGCGGCTAGCCGGGGCGCTTAAAGAGCTCTTCGAGCTCCGCGGTCACTTCGGCCTCGCTGCGGTCTTGCGCGAGCGCGAGCTCTTGGACCAGCAAGTCGCGGGCAGTCTCCAGCATGTTCTTCTCGCCGTAGGAGAGGTCCTTGTTGGTCTTGAGCAACGACAAGTCCCGCAACACCCCACCGATCTCGGTCAGCGAACCGGTGCGAATCTTCTCCATGTACTCGCGATACCGCCGGTTCCACGTCGCCGTGGAAATCTTGGCGTCGCGTCGGCGCAGCACCTCGAAGACGGCGTCGACGCTCTCTTGATCGACGATGCGGCGAAGCCCGAGTGTGTCGGCGTTGCGCATCGGCACCATCAGCGTGATGTCCTTGGCCAAGAGGCGCAGCACATAGAACTTGTGCGCGGATCCCCCGATCTCCTTGGATTCGACTCCCGTGATTTCGGCGACGCCGTGGCCGGGATACACGGCCTTTTCACCGATGAGAAACTCGGCCATGGAGACTCCGTCCGCTTGTCCGTCCGCCCGAAACAACCCTCACCTGACCCTGCGAGGGACCTGACTCGCTTTGGGCCAGCCGACCGAGGGTCGGGAGATTGCGCCGATTCCGCGCAATCGCGGGGCGCAGTTGGCTGCGCAACCGCAGCGCTCATGCCGCGAGCGGGGCCGGATCATAGCACGTCGCCGCGGCTGCCTCAACGCGAAGCTTCACGGGGGTCACGCGCTGGCAACTGGAGGGCTGCCGCCTATCATCAAGATCGAGACCGGACAGAGCACTGTCATCGCCCCCCGACATCCTTCGACATGCTCCCGCATGCCGACCGGCAGCGACTCGGAACGACATTCAGCCCGTCGCGCTCGCACAGCGATTTTCCCCTCCGCCATGCTCCGCCATCCCCATCGCATCCTGTCCTTGCTCCCTCGTCGCGCTCGCTTCGTGGCCGCATCGAGCCACGGTGATCGCCCCAGCTCGCGCCAGCGCGAGCGCGGCGCAACTTGGGCGATGTGGGCGTGCGCGCTCGCTCTTTCGTCCCAGGCCGTGCTCGCGCAGACGGGCTGCGCCACGGACCCCGATCGCTTGCCGCAGTTGCAGCGCCAGTTCTACGACAATCTCTCGCAGTCCGAGCAAGAGGCGCTGCTCAACACCAAACGCAAGAACCGAGAGACCTATCTCAAGGGCACCTCATTGTGGCCCCAGTGGGAAGCTCTCACGAGCGACCAAAAGACTCGCGTGAACAATCGCGAGGTCAAGGCTGGCGATCCTGAATTTGCAGCGCACATGGCCTGGGGCCCACCGGCGGACGTCAAGGAAGTCCAAAAGGGCGAGCGTGCCGTCAAGTTTGAGACCTACATTCAGTGCACCAGCGGACCCAGAAGCGGCGCCTGGGTACGACAGAACATCGACTGCGACGGCACGAGCAGCGAAGTTCAGCTCGCGATCGAGGCTGGCTTGGTCACCGAGGTCAAGTACCTCAACTAGCAGGCTTCATGTCGCTCAAGGGCGGGACGACTCGAAGGGGCCGCCTCGCGAGGAGGTCGGCCACCTCGCGTTCACTTCGTTCGGCGCGGGCTTTGTCCCGCGTTCTCACGCAGCCGTCTACGAAGCGTCGCTCATCGAGGTGGCAAGCTGCACCGCGCTCGCAACTCCGTAGCCGGTGCCGCCCTCGGGGTGGACGTCGAAGGGCCGCGTGCACATGGCCGGACCCGCGATGTCGACGTGTGCCCACGCGACGTCCTTGTCGACGAAGCGCTTGAGGAACAAGCCCGCAGTCAGAGCACCGCCCGCGCGCTCACCGGTGTTGCGCAGGTCCGCGATCTTGGACTCCAACATGAAGGAGAGGTCCTCGGGCACGGGCAAGCGCCACAGCTGCTCGCCCGCAAGGTTCGCGCTTTGCAGCAGGCGTGCTGAGAGCTCTTCATCAGGACTCATCAGTCCTGCCGCGTGGGGCCCCAACGCGATGACGCAAGCGCCCGTGAGTGTCGCGAAGTCGATCACCGCGGCGGGCTTGAGCTTGCACGCGTAAACCAGCGCGTCCGCGAGGGTGAGACGTCCTTCGGCGTCCGTGTTGTTGATCTCGATCGTCTTGCCGTTGCTCGCGGTCAAGACATCTCCAAGTCGATACGCGGCGGGTCCGATCATGTTCTCGGTCAACGCTGTGATCGCGTGGACCTCAATCGGAAGCTCGAGCGCCGCAATCGCCTGGAAGGCGCCGAGCACCGTCGCCGCACCATGCATATCGAGCTTCATGCCCATCATGCCCTCGCTCGGCTTGAGCGAGTAACCGCCGGAGTCAAAGGTCACCCCCTTGCCGACGAGACAGAGCCGCGACTTGGCATTCGCAGGCTTGTACGTGCAGTGCACCAGCTTGGGCGGCTGCGCGCTGCCCTGCGCCACACCGAGGTAGGCACCCATGCCCAGCTTCTCGCAGTCTTCGCGCTCGAGGATCTGAATGGAGACCTCACGACCGAGCTTCTTGGCCGCGTCCACCATGACCTTGGCCTGCTCGGCCACGTGCGAGGGCGTCACGAGGTTGGCGGGGCCGTTGGCAAGGTCGCGCGCGGTGCAGATACCCGCCGCAATTGCGGCGCCCCGAGCTGCACCATCGCCGGCGCTCTCTGCGTCGATGCCCGTGACCTCGACGCGCGAGAGGCTGACTTGCGACTCACGCTCGCTCTTGAGGAACTCGGTGTAGCGGTACTGACCAAGTGCAATGCCGACGGTGAGCAGCTGCGCTTGATCGCGCGCGCTGATGGCTGCGTTGCGATCCGTCGCGGCACCCAAATCACTGGCGCACAGATCGATACCCACCGTACTGAGGCGCAAGCCCACCGCATGTTTGGCCGCCCGAAATCCCACCAGGCGGATGGCTGCGGATGCGTTGCTGGTGGCGGGATCACGACCCGCACCTAGCAGTAGGTGGTGCCGCAGCGTGCCGTCCGTGCGCACCGAGGTCCACGCAAACGAGCTGCCATCCTTGCCCGTAAATTTGGCGCCGCGGGCCGCCGCGAGTACGGGGCCAAGTCGCCCCTCAAGCGCTCCGAGCTGTGACTCGTCGCCGACGACGAGGACCTCCAGATCAACGGCCGATAGAGGGGTTCCTGGGGCGCTCCAAGCAATATCAGTCACGAGAACTCCAGCAGGTGGGAGAACCTGCGACCCCCTGGATAGCATGAGGCTCGACGAATCGGCTACGGAGGGAGGGCGCTGCGGGGCCCGGAAACGCCCCTCCAGCGTGGCGATCGGGGCGAATTTCTGTTCAGAAATTGCTGTGAACCGCAACCAATTTCTTGGCGACCGTCGCGTGGAAGTCGCGGCACATCGCGCTGGGACCAGCACCCCGCCAAGGTGGAAGAGCCGAAAAAAAACGCGCAGTGCGCACCATCTGGACGACCGCCAAACGCGCCCCGACACGATCGGCGCCGCTGTGACGAAATCGCGTTTATCGCGGCACAGAAGCGCGTTTTTGGGCGCTTTATCCCGAGCAGTCGACCCGCACCTGGATCACGCGCTCGGTCATCCAAGGCGCCCCGACGACCCCCAACAAAGCCGCGCGATCGACGTCAATTGGGGTCAGCGAGATCACCGCAATAACACATAAATCAGGACAAGCATCGAACACTTGAACGTATCGATCACTCAAGTTCGTATAATTGAGCGCAAATTAGCATTGACATCGCGGAGAGCGCGGTGCTAGCGTCGCCGCAACCCTTAAGGAGGGTCCAGAACGATGAGCGAAGAAGCCAACACCGTGGTCGATCCTACTTCCAAGAAGCGTGGCAAGAAGGCTGGCAAGAAGGCAGCCAAGAAGGCCGGCAAGAAGGCAGCCAAGAAGGCTGGCAAGAAGGCCGCCAAGAAGGCTGGCAAGAAGGCAGCCAAGAAGGCTGGCAAGAAGGCCGCCAAGAAGACTGGCAAGAAGGCCGCCAAGAAGGCTGGCAAGAAGGCCGCCAAGAAGACCGGCAAGAAGGCTGGCAAGAAGGCTGGCAAGAAGGCTGGCAAGAAGGCAGCCAAGAAGGCTGGCAAGAAGGCAGCCAAGAAGGCTGGCAAGAAGGCAGCCAAGAAGGTCGCGTAGTCTGATCGGCTGACGAAGCATCAAGCGACGTCCGCCAGAGGGCGCCACCGGTCTTCCGGGGCGCCCTTCATCATTTTGGGAGTTCCGGAACGCGCCCCTGACCAGGAGGGCGCCGATCAACGCGGAGGACGCACGACGCAGAGTGCGCACATGCCAACCGCGGCTCGCGCACCCCGAAAGGGATCGGGACCTTGCGGAGGACGCGTGCGCTACGAGGCGTCGTCGCGAAAGTCGTCTTCGGTCGGCTCGTGATCCAGCTCGGGCAAGTCATCGTGGATCTCGGCATCACCATCGGTGATGTCATCAACATCCGCCGCCATCTCGTCGGCCTGTTCGCCCCGGAGCAGCGCAAGCTCACGAAGAAAGAGGCGCATGTTGGCCAAACCAAAAGGACCGGCAAAGACCAGCGTTGTCTCCGCGTCCTGCTCATCAAGCTCCGCTGCCAACGGCGACACCACCCCTGTTCGAAGCTGACCAAACGCGCCAAAGCCATCGAATCGGCGCCATGTACGACGGCCCTCATGCCACGTGCCCCAGCGTCCGGCCGAATCAAGCGCAGGCAACATCACGTCGATCCCCAAGCTCTCGGCAACCGCGGAACTCGCCGCGGGCTCCCACAGACCTTCGGGCTCCCAGATCAGCTCCAAACCCTGCGCGCGCACCTTGTCGGCAAACGCAGCCAGGCGCGTCCGCGAGGTGCTGCCCGGATGAAATGAAGGTGGCGTGCGTAGCACGACACGCGTCGCCCCCAACTGCTCGAGCAAGGTCGTCGTGACGGACCACGCGTGCTCGACTTCCTTGGTGTCGGCGAGACGGCCTACGTTTCGCGGATCGACTTGGAAGCTGCGCGCGTCGTCCCAAGCGGCCGGGCGATCCTGTGCCGTGTGACTCACGTAATGCCACACGTACGCGATCGGCTCAGCGACCGGCAGCGCCTTCTTGAGACGCGCGCCGAGCTCTCGCGCGGCCGCGGCACGCGGCGGACTCGCCAGCGTCCCACGCAAGATCACGAATGCCGGGCGGTCGCTCTTGCGCACGCGGGAAAGTTCGTTGGTCTCACCCAACATCAGTGCGCAGCGGATCACGGCCGGAAGCTATCCTAAAGCCCCCAGCGTCGCTAGCGAGCTTGTTGTGCGCGAGTCTCCCCGCTCCCATGGCCGGCTCGCCCGCCAGGCGCACGATATGCCGCCAGGTCCACGCTGGCAGCAGATGCACGGCAGCTCGACATCTGCCTCCGTCGTCACGGCCGCCTGCGACGCACGCAACAACAATCGGGAGGCACACGCTCGCGGGAGGCACAGGCTTGTCTGCTGTGCACCCCGCGGCCTTGCGTCATGCGGGGACGGGCGCATGCGCCCGCCGACCACCGCGCACGCAAGGGCTCCTCGCCGCTTGCTCACAGCGTCCGCGTCGCTCATTCCATTGTCGCGCCTCGACCCATCGGCGCTGCTCGAACACAGAGCGTCCACGAGATCTGGCCGCTTGTGTGCGACCGAGCGCTATCTTCGACCCGATCAATCGCACAGCTCATGTTGCCGGCACTGTCGGCGAGCCACAGGAGAAAGCCGTCGATCGCAGCCGGTGTGGCAGCACGTCGGATCGCGCTGCCGCGGCGTGGGTCAGATCCGCTGAGCTTGGCATCAATGCGCCAAGTGTCGATGGCGCTCGATCCATCGGCCGCGTTGGCGCCCCGATTCTTCCCGGCCTGTGCCGCGGGCAAGGTGGCGATCTCAAGCTCGATTTGCACCTCGACAAAGTGCGCTGCGAGTGCCTGTGTCATCGCGATCAAGGCAAGCTCGATCCAACTGATCGCCAACGCGTCAAGATCAATCTGGTGGTCTTGAATGCGCAAGGTGGTCTGCTTGCGCGCGCGCGCAGCTGAGGAGCCCGCCTTGCGCCGGGCCGCCGTCGTCTCGGCGACAGGCGTTCCCAATCGCTCGTGGGCAAAGCCCGCGCTGCGCGTCGTGGTGGAGGCGATGGGC
The DNA here is from genome assembly GCA_964626165.1 of uncultured Nannocystaceae bacterium. Taxonomy (GTDB): domain Bacteria; phylum Myxococcota_A; class Polyangia; order Nannocystales; family Nannocystaceae; genus CAZVEM01. The sequence continues at coordinate 37,677 of CAZVEM010000012.1, read as the reverse complement.
TGCAGGCGTGGATCGAGATCGCGCCAGGGAACCAACTGAACCCGCAGCGCGCCGGCGGTCACGCGGGCAAAGGGCGGGGACGCGTGAAACAAGGTCTGTTCCATTCGCTCAAGTGCGCGCAGCAATTCATAGGTTGCGTTTGCGTCTTCACCCTCGACCAGACTGATTCGACCTTCACCCGAGCGCAACGCGGATGCCACCGCGCTTAGGCTCGAGCGCAGCACGTCGAGATCGGAAGCCAGCGCGACCCGTGGGAGACGAGCGCGGGTGTCACCTCGCTCATGGATCGCAGCTTCTTCGGCCTGCTCGGCGTCAAAGAGCTCAACATGATTGAGCGCAACGAAGAGATGGTTGCGCTGCGCGTGCTCGCGACGTTCGAGCAAGAGTCCCTCTTGCATCGCGAGCGCGCCACGTAGCAACGCATCGCGATAGAAGGAATGCGATGCCAAATCATGACGGACCGGCACGACACTATCGACACGACTCTCGAATTGTTCATTGCCGACTGGAGGCTTCTTGGAGCGGCTCGGCGGCTTGCGTCGCACCGCCAAAGAGTCGCACGGACCAGGGCCCCGCGGGTTACCGCGGATCAACAACCCGCGCGTCTCGCGGTGACTGTCCCCACTTCGAGGACTCTGCGCATTCACATTTGGGGCGCATTCGCCCCACTCGCACCCTGATAGTCTCGGGGCCTTGTCTCGCAAGGTCCGACAGCACGTCAACCCTCTCTCCGCACGCTTCTCGCGCCCAAGGGCAGAGCGGCTCGAGAGACCTGCATCGCTTGCGGCAGACGCTCCCGTGGAGGTCGAGATTGGCTGCGCTGACGCGTACTTCTCGTTTCAGCTCGCCAAGCTTGAGCCGACGCGCTGGATCATCGGTCTCGAAATTCGGGAGGCCTGGGTTGAACTCAATCGAGCGAGTGCGCTGCGGGAAGGCCTCCACAACCTGAGCTTTGGCTACGTCAACGTCGGCGTCGACCTCGATCACGCGCTCGCGCCTGCGAGTGTCGATCGCTTTCACGTCTTGTTTCCCGATCCGTGGTTCAAGCGCAAGCATCAAAAGCGCAGAATTTTCGATCTCGAACTGTGTGCATGCATGGCGAGACTCTTGCGCCCGGGGGGTGAAATTCACATTGCCAGCGACATTTTCGACGTGGCGCTCGATGCGATGGCGGTGTTTGAGGATCATGCATCGCAAGTGCTGGGCTTTCGAAATCAGAATGCGCCATGGAGCTTCATGCGAGACAACCCGTATCGGGTCGCGAGTCGACGCGAGCACACGACGATTCGCCGCGAGCAGCGTGTGTGGCGAATGATCTACAAGCTGGGTTCGCAGGCTTGAGCCGCAGGTCGGCGCTGTCCTCTTCCCGTCGGCGCTTGACGGCACTGGAGGCTGCGGTCTGCGCCGTCGGCGGTGAGCTCCATACATCCAATGCCCATCCATGCGGGCACCCGATTCGCCGAGATCGTCGCGCGGCATGGCCACGCGCTGGGCGACTGGCCGCGAGGGTCAAGGTCGCATGGGTGACCACTGGTGACGGCCGGTGGCGACCGGTGACCAGCGATGACCACTGGTGACGGCCGGTGACGACCGGTGACCGTCGGTGATCGGCGGTGACCAGCGGTGACCGTCGGCTACTGCACGTTGGTGGGCTCTGCCAACTCTTCGAGCGTCGGCAATGAGGGCGCAGCCTCCAGCTCGGCGCACTTTTCATAGCGCTGCACGATCTTGCGGCGCTCATCTTCGGCGGAGGTCTCCTCGACGAGTTTGTCGAGCTGCTCCACGCACGAGCAAAACGCGACCGACTCGTCGCGAAGCTCGGGCACGGCGCAGCGCTCGACCTGGCGATCGAGTGACCAGGCCAAGAAGGGGCCGTGGCAGTCGAGCGCCGGATACTCGACCGCGAGCACGCACTCACAGAGCGACGTGTCGCGCTCGTAGTCCATCGACGCGCACACGCTGCTCATATATGCGTCTTCGGCCCGAAGCCGCTGATCGAACGAGAGCATCGCCCCCATGAGCACGCCCTTGAGGTAGGGCACGCCGATGCCGAAGATCAGGCCGGCAGCGGTGACGGCGATCGCGAGCCCGATCGCGATGCCCCGCCAGCGCGAGGGAGGCGCTGTGTCGATCGCTTCGAACATCCTGGTCAGGGTAGCAGCGAGGCCCGGCCCCGCCGACGTCGCTGCAGCAATCAGATGCGCGCAGCATCGATCGCTGCGACTCTGGGGACCTGGCCGCGGCCCGCACGAGCCACCCTCCCCGGCGCTGGTGGGCCGCTCGGGATGCTTCACGCAAGCTGCGGTCGGCCACGACAGTCCGCCGAGAGCCCGTGCCCGTGGCGCTCGGGCCCATCTGTCGGGGTCCCGGGAACCCGTGTGGCCCGCCTAGTGTGCGATCGGACGCGATCTTTTCGACCTCGGCGGGCCGCTCCCATGTTCCAGCGGCGTAAGACCTCGGATACTCTCCGCGTTGGCCCCCCGCTCCGGCCAGGTCCGACTCATGCTCGTGCGCAAGACCTCTGTTCTCTGTCTCGCCGTCGCGTTCGCGACGCTCCCGGTCAACTCCGCGTGGGCGGCAGACGCCTCACTAGCCCCTCCCGATGCCGCACCGGCAACGGAGGGCGCGCCCGCCGATCCCAATGCTGCACCCGCGGAGGGTGAGCCGGCAGAAGGTGAGCCGGCAGAAGGTGAGCCCGCCGAAGGCGAGGGCGAACCCGCGGAGGGTGAGACCACCGAGGGCGGGCCAGCCGAGGGCGAGGGCGAGGGCGAGGCCACCGAAAAACCGGTGGAAGAGCCGCCGCCGCCGCCGCCCGAGCCGGAAGGTCCGCCACCGGATCCCGAGCCGCGCATCGGCAAGCGGGCCGCGACGGGCAAGGGCCTTCTGATCGGAGGCAGCATCACGCTCGCAGGCGGCATCGCGTTGCTCGCAACCTCGATCGCGATCACGCGCTGCGAAGACGAGCGCGGCGCTCAGGCCTGCGATGAGGACACGCTTCTGATCCCCGCTGCCGCCACGATGACTGCGGCCGGTATCGCGATCTTGGCAACCGGCCTGGTTTACAACTCGCGCTACAAGAAGTGGCAAAAGCGCCAAGGTGGCGCGCAGGCAGGTCTCGGTGCCGCCGGCCACGGTGTGCACGGTTTCATGGTCGCGCCCTCGTTTGGCAGCACCAGCGCGGGCTTTGCCGCCGTCGGCCGGTTCTAAGCACGACGCCGATCAAGGTCCACAACAACGGACGGGGAGCGATCCTCGTCCGTTCTGCGTTGTGGCGCAGCACGAGTGGCTAGCTTGCGAGTTCTTCCAAGAGCACCGCCTGCAGCACGCGGATCCGGTCGCGAAGGCGCGCAGCATCCTCATAGCGTAGCGCCTGCGCATGTGCCCGCATCTGTGCGGTGAGCTGCTCGATCCGAGATCGTGCTTCACTGGGGAGAAGCTCGTGGTCGGGAATCTCACCCACGCCGATCGGCAATGCGGCAGCCGTTCCTGCCTTGGCTTTGTCGCCGCGCTTGGCACTGTCGCGCGTGCCTGAATCGCGCCCGCGCTTGCCCGAGGTCTCGGCGCTCGGCGCATCGCGTTCGATCGAGGACAGAGGGGCCACCGTGCTCTTGGGCACGATGCCATGCGCTTGGTTGTAGGCCGCTTGCAGCTCACGTCGCCGATCGGTCTCGTCGATCGTCGCCTTCATGCTGTCGGTCACGCGATCGGCATACATGATGACGCGCCCGTTGAGATTGCGGGCCGCACGGCCGCAGCTCTGCATCAGGCTCCGACGCTCGCGCAAAAAGCCCTCTTTGTCGGCATCGAGGATCGCGACCAGACTGACCTCGGGGAGATCGAGCCCTTCGCGGAGCAGGTTGATGCCCACCAGCACATCAAACTCGCCGCGCCGGAGATCTCGAAGGATCTCGATGCGCTCTAAAGTATCGACGTCAGCATGGAGGTAGCGAACCTTGACACCCAGGTCGGCGTAGTACTCAGTGAGATCTTCCGCCATGCGCTTGGTCAACGTGGTGACGAGCACGCGCTCGTTGCGATCGGCTCGGAGCTTGATCTCGTCCAGTAGGTCGTCGACCTGGCCGTGGATTGGACGAAGTTCGATGACGGGATCGAGCAATCCTGTCGGCCGAATAATCTGCTCGACGAGGACGCCTTGCGCCTTGTCGAGCTCGTAGTTGCCCGGGGTGGCGCTGACGTAGATCGCCTGTCGCACGCGCTGCTCGAACTCTTCAAACTTGAGCGGGCGATTGTCGAGCGCGGACGGCAGCCGAAAGCCGTAATCGACCAGAGTCTGCTTGCGGCTGCGGTCGCCCTTAAACATGGCCGAGATCTGCGGGATGGTTTGGTGGGACTCGTCCACCACCAACAAATAGTCGGGCGGGAAGTAGTCGATCAACGTCGGCGGTGGTTCACCCGCCGCGCGACCGGTGAGATGGCGCGAGTAGTTCTCGACGCCATTGCAGCGGCCCATTTGCTCAAGCATCTCGATGTCGTACATCGTCCGTTGCTCAAGGCGCTGCGCCTCAAGGAGCTTGTGATCTCCCTTGAGCTGCGCGAGGCGTTCCTGCAGCTCGGTCTGGATGTTGCCGATCGCCGCGCGGAGCTGCGCTTCCGGCGTGACGTGATGGCTCGCGGGGAAGATGGTCACGCGCGCCATGTCGCCCCGAATCACGCTGCGCAGCGGATCGACCTCGCGGATCGCCTCGACCTCGTCGCCAAAGAACTCGATCCGGACGGCCGTGTCGTCTTCGTAGGCCGGAAAGACCTCGACGACATCGCCCCGCACGCGGAAGCAGCCGCGATGGAAATCCTGGTCGTTGCGCTCGTAGTGCATCGCGACCAAGCGCCGCAACAGCGTGTCGCGGTCGAGCCGCTCGCCGACCGAGATCGGCGCGACCATGCCGTAGTAGGCCTCTGCGGAACCGATACCGAAGATGCACGACACACTCGCGACGATGATCGTGTCGCGGCGACTGAGCAACGCGTAGGTCGCAGCATGACGCATGCGATCGATCTGCTCGTTGATGTTTGAGTCCTTCTCGATGTACGTGTCCGAAGAGGGCACGTAGGCTTCCGGCTGGTAGTAGTCGTAGTACGAGACGAAGTACTCGACGCGGTTCTCGGGAAAGAGCTGCTTGAGCTCGCCATAGAGCTGGGCCGCGAGTGTCTTGTTGTGCGCGAGCACCAGGGTGGGGCGCTGCACCTGCTGGATGACGTTGGCGATCGTGAAGGTCTTGCCGCTCCCGGTGATGCCCAGCAGCACCTGATGCGTGTCGCCACGCAAGACACCCTCAGTCAGCGAGGCGATCGCCTCGGGCTGACTCCCGCGCGGCGTGTACTCGCTCGCCAAGACAAACGGCTTGTCGGCCGCGATGCCCGGCCGGATCGCATCTTCGCTGTTCCAGCCCTCGCGGGCCCAGTCGACCATCAACGTGCGCGCGTCGGTACCGCGGCTCGGCGCTCCCTGCATGGGCGGACCATAGCAGCGATCCCGCCACCACACTGGATATATGTTCCGTGGTTTCAAGCGCGGAGGCTCGCCTGGGCGCCGGCAGCTCCGCTGAAAGGGTCACCAGGCCCGAGCCGTCTGTGGCCGACGCCGCCGGCGCCTTGCCCGACGTTTCCAGCGGCTGCCCCCGAGGTCATGCTGCAGCCGTGACGAGGCGACCCGACATCGTCTCCCGACCTTCCTTGCTCGGCGTGTCACTCGATGGCACGCGCGTCGCCGCGGCATCCCGCGATGGGGTCTACGCGATCTTCGATCCAAGCGCGTCGCTCAAGCCGGGCGTGACCGTCGACGCCTGGTCGCAGGCCGTGCTGTCGTCGGGCGCAGCTGCGATTCAATTACGGGTCAAGGGAGCGACGTCCCAAGAGCGGCTGCCTTGGGCTCGCGAGATCTTGCCGCACTGCCGAACGCATCAGGTCGCGCTGATCGTCAACGATGACGTCGCGCTCGCGCTTGAGCTGGCCCTGCGCGAGGGTCCGGGGCGGATCGGCGTGCACCTGGGTCAACAAGACGCGGCGGCGCTGTGCCACCGTGACCCGCAGGGTCGCTGGCGGGTTGAGCTCGAGCGGGCGGGCATCTGGGTTGGCCTCTCGACGCACAACAAGGCGCAGGTCCAAGACGCCCAGGCCAACACCCGAGCCGAGCGGCGATCGGGGCACGAGCCCTCCAACGCGGAGGTCTCGCCGTCGGCAGATACCCCGCCACTGGCATCCGCAACGCCACTGGGCGCGATCGTGCGACCGCACTACCTGGGCTTTGGACCGATCTTTGTGACGCAGAGCAAGCTCGACACACAGCCGGTAGCAGGTCTAGAGGCGCTCGCGCAGGTGTGCGAGCTGTCGAGCCTCCCGATCGTCGCCATCGGCGGCATCCAAGCGGCGCAGGCACGAGCGTGTCGAGCGGCCGGGGCGACGAGCGTGGCGGTCATCAGCGCGCTGGCCGGTGCGGACGTGGACACCATCGCTCAGAGCGTGCGCGCGCTGTCTTAGCCAGTCTGCAGCACTGCAGGCGGTGAAATGGGGGATCTCCGAGCCGTGAGATCCGCTGCATGCACCATGACATCGCTGTCGTGAGTCGAGTCGATGCGCCCGACCGGGCCGAGCCCGGTGCATTGGAAATCAAACTCGGTCGACCTACGTCGAAGCGAACCTGCTTGCCGATCTCACTGCGCGTCGCCGGTCGCGGCGCCATGGAGCCCCCTGACGATGGCTGTCTCGACCTCGCTTTCATCTTCGCCGCATGCGTCGCCGCAGCGCCGACGAATTTTTCGCAACTTTTTTGCGGATCGAGTGGAGGGCGCTCATACCCAAGGAGTGGCTGAGATCGTTCGAACTGGCGTGCGAACCCGCGTGCGCACCCGCGTGCTCACACGTCCGAGAACGGGGTCACTGCCCTCGGTGCCGTGGCGCCAACTCGCGCCGGCCGAGACCCTTGAGGCGCGGCTGCCCGCGTTGATCATCGCCGGCTTCGCGGTGGTGCTCGCCGTGCAGATCTTCCTTCGTCTGTAGCCGCGCTCGCCAGGCTGCGATCACGACGGCGGGCGGGCAAGGCGAAGGGCGGGGCGGGACAGGGCGCGCTTAGGCGGGCGCCGTTGCGGCTCCATGCTGACGAACGACGGCCATCATCTCGTCGTCGGTCAGCACCTCTTGGCGACCCTTGGCGAGCTCAAAGATCGATCGGACCAAGGTGGGCTCGGGGTCGATGCCACGGGCCGAGAGCCAGTAGATCACGTTGGACTCGCCGGACATAAAGCCGACCTCAATCGACTGCTGCTTGCCGAACCAACCGGCTGGCACGCCGCTATAGACCCGATCGGCGAGCTCGCGATCGCCCCGGCGCATCGCCTTGATGATCGCGGCCGCATGCACGCCGGTCGCAGTGCGAAAGGCATCCTCGCCGACCAGCGGGTATTGGAAGTGGATGGGCACACCTGTCGCCTCACTGACCTTGAGGCACCAAGGAACCAGGTTGGTGAGGTCGCGGTCCTCAAGTTCACCGAGCAGCTTGAGGTTCATCAGCGTCAGATCGAGCGAGGCATTGCCGACGCGCTCGCCGATGCCAAGCGCTGTCCCGTGGATGCGATCGGCACCCGACTCCAACGCGATGATGTTGTTGGTCACGCCCAGGCCTCGGTCATTGTGACCGTGCCAGTCGATGCCGACGTGGGTCGCGTTGAGGCTCTCGAGGGTGAGCCGGGTAAATGCGATGAGATCGCGCACCCCATCAGGGGTGACGTGACCGACGGTGTCGCAGAGGCAGAGCCGATCCACGCCGTACTCGACCGCACAGCGAAAGAGCTGATCGAGCACCGCCGGTGGGGTGCGCGTCGTATCTTCCGTGACAAATGCGAGCGGTAGCTCGTACTTGCGGCACAGTTCGCTGGCGAGTCGCGTGCGCTCAAGCAGCGTCGCAACCGACCAATTCTCCGTGTACATGCGGATCGGGCTGCTGCCGAGGAAGGCATAGACGGTGACCGGCTGGCCGACCGCCTGCGAAACCTTCGCGATGGCCTCGATATCCGCCGCGTGGGTGCGACCGGCCGCGCCATACTCGATCTTGAGCTTTTGCGCCTCGGCATAGCGAATCAACGCGATGACGTCCTTGGTCGCGCGTTCACCCGCACCCGGCAGGCCAAGGTCAAACGCGTCGATCCCCAGCGACGCGGCGAGACGGAGGATCTCGCACTTGTCCTCGATCGAGGGATCGCGGACCGACGGCGACTGCAAGCCGTCGCGGAGCGTCTCGTCAAAGAAGGTGACCCGACGCTTGGTCAACGGCGACAGTGGGCCGCGACGGTTCCGTGCGTTCCAGTCGTAGACGAGGTCGTTGAGGCGAGCGTCGTCGTGGACGTTGCCCGACGCCACCGCGGCCGCACCGCCCTGTGCTGCTTGCCCGGCTGCTTGCGCGGCCGACGGGGCGGGTCGGCCAGCGCGATCACTTGCACCATGGGAGTCGGGTTGATCCATCTTGCTTGCGGCTTTCGTTTGCGGCTTTCGCTTGCAGCTATCTCTTGCGGCTCACGAGCGGAGGTCGAAATCACACGGTGCGGGCGAAAGATCGGGGGCGAGGCAGGTGCATCATCCGCAAGACACGCCGAGCGCTCACGCAACCCAAGAGCCCCGACTGCCTGCGACACCGGCGGGCGCCACCGGCAGTGCAGGGACCTTCTCCTACACGCGCTCGAGCACCAGCGCGATGCCTTGGCCACCGCCAATGCACGCCGAGCCGATCGCGTAACGCCCACCGATGCGCTGCAACTCATGCACGAGATGCGCGGTGATACGTGCGCCCGAGGCCGCCAAGGGGTGGCCCAGAGCGATGGCGCCACCGTTGACGTTGGTCTTCTCGCGCGGCAGGCCAAGCGCTTTCTCGCAGGCGAGATACTGCGGTGCAAAGGCCTCATTGATCTCGAACAGATCGATCTGGTCCATGCTCAGACCGCTGCGCTCGAGCGCGCCTTGGATCGCCGGCACCGGACCGATGCCCATCGTCTTGGGCTCGACGCCCGCCACGTGCCATTGCACGATCTTGGCGAGCGGCGTGAGCCCGTGCGCCTTGACGGCGTCCTCGTTGGCGAGCAAGACGGCGCCGGCGCCGTCGCAAATGCCCGAGGCGTTCCCAGCCGTCACGACGCCGTCCTTCTTAAACGCCGTGGGCAGCTTGGCCATGCCCGCCAGGTCCGAGTCGGGTCGCGGGTGCTCGTCGACGGCGAAGACCTCAGGACCCTTGCGGCCCTTGATCTCAACGCTGCACAGCTCGGCGCCAAAGCGGCCCTCTGCGTGCGCGCTGGCCCAGGCCTTTTGGCTGCGCAGGCCATACTCATCGGCCATCTCGCGCGTGATGCCGTACTCGGCCGCGAGGTTCTCCGCGGTGATGGCCATCGGGCAGCCGCAGTAGGTGTCGGTCAGCGAGGACCAAAGCGTGTCCTCTAGCGCCGGGCTCACGCCCAGTCGCGTGCCAAAGCGGATGCCTCGCGCGGCATAGGGAGCCTGGCTCATGCTCTCCGCGCCGCCCGTCAGCACGACGTTGGCATCGCCGAGCAAGATCTCCTGTGCACCGTTGACCACCGCCTGAAAGCCCGAGCCGCACAGGCGATTGATCGTCAACGCGGGCACGGGGATCGGAAGACCGGAGCGGAGGCCGATATGGCGGGCGAGGTAGATCGCGTCCTGAGATGTCTGCGCAACATTGCCGAAGATCACGTGGTCAACGGCGTCGGTGGGCAGCTTGGCGTGCTCAAGCACGGCCTTGGCTGCGACCACGCCCAGATCGGTGGCGCTTTGGTCTTTGAGCTTGCCCCCAAAGGTGCCAAAGGGGGTGCGCTTTGCAGCGACGATATAGACGGGGGCGGAGAGCGGTCGGGCGGCCATGATGATTCTCGACGGCAGCATGCCACGGCGCGACCAAGAGTCGACCGCGTCAGAGCGATCGCGCCACGTGCAGCAAGACGCGCGTCGACATCCTCGCTGTGTTCAAGGCGAGCCGAGCGAGCGGCGCTGATCCGTGGTGGGACGCGACGAAGGCCAGGAAAGACCGGCCAGAACCTCACAGCGTGCGTCTCGGCGCGACGGGCTCGGCACACACGCCCGCACGCCAAACGCCGTGCCACGGCGAAGCGCCCGCGCGTGCGACCCCAACAGCACGAACAATCAGCGAGCATTCTCACGATGCCGACGCGCCCTATGGTGATACGTCGCCGCCACCATGCGACCAGCGTTGCCAACGCCGCGACCCACCGATCGGGCCGGCAAGAGCGCCCGCGTCGCGATCCGGACGGCACGAGGGCCCTCGCCACGCCAGCCTTTGGCATACTCACGGGCAGATGCGCGGCGCGAGCCTATGGTTCCTGCGCACGCTCCTGCTGTGCAGCCCGCCTCCGTCGATCGATGCGGCCATCGACAAGGCCAGTGACGAGCCGACGCCGGATTCGACGGACGCATCGGCGACAGACGCATCGGCGACAGACGCATCGGCCGACGGATCGGGGAAAGGATCAAAGGACGAAGCGACGAAGGAAGCGCCCACCCCAGCGGCCTCGACCTTCGACGTCGCCGATGCTGCGACGGCGGTCCCGCGAGCAGGTCGGCGAGGTGAGCGACTCCGTCGCTATCTCGCGCTGCCCCGCGTTGCGAGCGACGTCATGCTGCCCAACGGCGCGCTTGGGATCGGTGCGGCGGGTGGTTGGCCCGATCTATATCGGCTTACGCTTGGAATCGGCGTCCTGGATCACCTCAGCCTTGGCGTCGATACGCATTGGCTCCCCGAGCAACGCGCTCCGAAGTTCGCACCCAAGGTCGCTGTCGCGGCGTATCGAGGTGAACGCTTCGAGTTTGGCATGGAGTATCACCAGCGGCTCTACACCCCGCCCTCACTCCTTGCGCAGGGAGAACAGTTTGCGCAGCGCGATCACATCGCCGGCGTCTTTGCGACCTTTGGACTGGGGCTGGTGTCTGCCAGTGGCACGCTGGGCGCGATGTCCTTTCGGGCTCGCAATCCCGCGGCCGGCTCGCCCGCGACTGATTACGTCGAGCGGGTCGCCATTGCCGGGGCGTTGCGTCTTCGCGTTGGCGATGAGCGCTGGGGCGTGGTGCTGCGCGGTGAGATGCCCGTGGCGAGCCTCAGCATCGGCTTTGAGCTGCGGATCGGGCTCTTTGGCCAACGCGCGCTGATCGGTCGGCGCGCACGGCTTGTCGCGCCTTCGCGACCCGACGCGCGACCTGATGATCCCGCGCACCCGTCGTCGACCTCGCTAGCGGCAGACGTCCCCACGCGGCGCGAGGCCAGTCCCCGACGGCACAAAGACGCGCGGGATCGCTGAGGCGGGCTTGGGCTTGTCGTTCGAGACGGTCGCGCCGGCGGTCGTCGGTGTCGACGTGGACGCGCTAGCTCGGGCAGGCTGTCCATCCACGCTCGGCATTGCCGAATCGCCCGCTGCTGTTCCGGAGATCGCACCCCCCTGTCCTGCATCGCGGGGGTCCGATGAATCCGCAGGGTCATCCACATCCGCGGTGTCGCCGGTGTCCTCGCTTGGTGCGGGGGACTCCTCGTCGCCGTCATCATCCCAACCTTCGTCTTCGCCCCAGCCGTCGTCGCCGCCATCCTCGCTGCCCGCGTCGCCACCGGAAGCGAGCAGCGCGGGAGGATCGACGATCCGCTCCAGGTAGCGGATCTCAAGCTCGACGATCTTGCGTTCGCCGGGGCGGCGCAAGATCGTGCGGGACGCGATGGGTCCCGCGCTTGAGGAGCGAAACTCGACGTGGTCGGCCGCAAACAAGAAGGTCGCGCGCTCCCCTGAACGCTGCCATACGCTGGTCCCCGCGAAGACCCAACGCTGCTCGACAAATGCGAAGCGGAGCTCTTGGATGTAGCGGCTGTCCGCGATCACGAGGCGTTCGCGGCCGAGCTTTCGATCCCAACCAGGCCGGCCCTCATCGGTGAGTGCGGGCCAGCGGGTCGGCGCGATCACAAGCGGAGCGCCACCGAGTAAAAATGTGGTGAGCTGCGTGGGCGTCCACGGGATCCCCAAGAGTCGCTCGACGGCGCACGCGGACGGAGGGCCCGCGTAGTAGCCCTGCGCAAGGCCACGATCTCCGAGCACGCGTAGTCCGTACTCATGTTCGTTGACGGCGAGCGAGAGCAACTCGTTGCCGGCGAGCGTGACGGTGCCCGAGAAACGATTGGGCGTCTGCGCTGCGAGCAACATGTTGGCCGAGAGCGCGCCCTCGCGGATCTTTGCGCGCGGCACCTGCAGCGCCTTTGCGCGCGCCGGTACGGCCTGCAACAAAAGATCGGTCTGCGGCGCCTCGCTTGGTGCGTAGGGCGGCGGAATGGGCCGCGACGCGCAGCCAACCACGCTGCCGATCCAGATCAGGAACGCACCCGAACCAACCAAGAAGCGTCGGGAGAGAGAAGCTCGGACAAACGCGGGCACGTGGGGAAGAGCCTAGGGGGCGTCCCTCATCCGATCAATGCGCGCGTGCAATGTCGAATGCGCGCCGTGCCGCCGCCACGGCCTCATGTCGCTTGCTCGCGAGCCAAGAGCCAAGAGCCCGACACCGCCTGGTCACCGCGGCAGGGAGTCCAAATTGGGCGCGACGAGCCTCGTGATGCCGATCATGCCCCCAAGATTGTAGGCATCACGAGGCGCGGCGCGCCCCAACGAACGTGGCGAAGCGAGCTCGACCGCTGGTTGGATGGGCCGAGGCGTGACCTCAAGATCGCCGTTGCAGGGAGGCACGAAGGTGCGGGTCTGCGGGTGGTGGGGTCTTGTGTCGTCGCCTCGTCATCCGCGATCGAGGAGAGGACTACTTGACCTTCTGTAGCGTGGTCGGCCCTTCTGTGGTCAGGAAGGGCTTGATCGCGTCGAAGGTCTTTCGACCGATGCCCTTGATCCGCATGATGTGGATCGGCTCGGCGAACTTCTGCTTGCTGCGGTACTCGACCAGCTTCTTGGCGGTCGAAGGACCGATGCCCGGGAGGAGCTCAAGCTCCTTCTGGCTGGCCTCATTGATGTTGATCTTGCCGCTGAGTTCGGTCGGGGCCTTGCCCTGCTTGCTGCTTTCGCCGGCGGGGTCTTGGAGCGATGCCGAGCTCGGGGCAGCGAAGGCGGTGGCGGGGAGAGCGAGCGCGCAAGCGACCGCGATGGAACGGAGGAGATGCTTGATGTGCATGATGAGACGATCTCGATGCGGACCCTTGGAGCGATGACGGCGTCGCGACGGGGTCCTCACCTCGGTCGCCGCTGCCGCGTCATGGCGCGGCAGCAAGCGACAATGCGATCGGCGTACCAGCCTCCGCGACGAGGCCACCTGTAGTGATCCTCGATGCTTGCAGAGCCTCAGGGCTTGACGCTGCGATGCCGGCGGTCCGTCCGTGGCGCACGGTGGCCCGAGTGTCCCGAGCGCCGTCCACCCTCGCAGCCTGTCGAAAACCCCCCGCGGCGCCTGGCCGCGCACTCACCCTGCGGCCCCTTCGTTGCTCGTCTTGTTGCTCGGCGGTCAGGTACGCTCGGTACGCACCCTCCTCGCACCTCGTGCTGCATGGCGATGGCACGACCATGCAGTCCACAGGGATGATTTGACAATCGGCTAGTCCTCACGTGGCACGCAGATGTGCGCGCCAATCGTGCGGTCCGCGTCGGCTGGATCGGGCGCAACGTAGACGCCATCAATCCCGGTGGGGACGCACTCATAGCCGTTGCGACATTGCGAGTCGCGCTTGCACTCGCGCCGGCAGCTATTGCGCGAGGACGCTTGATCGGCGCACAGACCTTCTGGGAGGCAGATCTGATGGGGCTCGCAATCATCGAGCGCTTCGAGCAGCGGTCCGTCGGGGTTGAGCGGATCTTCGGACTCGCGGTCCTCGCGATCGGGATCGCACGCCACCGAGAGAAACTCAGTGCTCCAGGCTTGGATGCACACGGCCTCTTTGGGGCATCCGCCAAAGCTGCAATTCTCGATCGTGCATTCGCCCTTGCCGTCGGGGCTGCGCGCTCGATTCGAGAGGTCGCACTGACGCTCGCCGCGGAGGCTGCAGTCAAACGCGCGCGAGCAGGGATCGCCGATCTTCGCGGTACATCCCGCCGATCCCGCGAGCATGACCCATGCGAGCATGGCCACGCCGCCTAGGCGAGCGAGCCGCGCCCCCTTCGAGAACGGGGGGCCGCATCGAGCAGCGTCCGCACGATCCAGCTCGGCAGCAGATCGCTCTGTCGCCGCACGCTTGCGCAGGCACGAGGTCTGGCGGGAACCCGCGCCGCCGCGGCGCGTACGATGCAGTGTCTCTCGCAGGCACGCGGGCGTGTCGCAGGAGCCCGAAATGATGTCGCGCCGCAGCAAGGTGGCGCGAGGATAGGTGTCGCCCCCCCGATCGGCAACCACCGTCATCGCGTGTCCACGTGACGCCACAGCCGCCACAGGGGACCACCATCGGCCTTCCGCGTCGCTGTGGGCCCTCGCATCACGAGCGTGGAGGCGGCGCTGCCGGGCCCCGCACATGCTCGTGCGTGTGGGTGCGACCCGGTCATGCCGATCCGGACGCGCCCACCGCGATCGTCCCACCTTCGTGGAGCGGCGTTGTGATCAGCGCAGCGTTGTCGGGGGCTTGGCTATGGGCGCGCCGCGGCCTTATGCGCGGCGCGGAGGGGGCTGTGCGACGCCACAGGGGAGCCGCCGATGCGACGTCGCTGCATAGTGGCACGTGACGATCCGTGTCAATCTTGGGGGGTGATGACGCTCGATGAGCTCTTGTCCGCTGTGGACGCGCTCGTCTCGCAACGCGAGACCGAGCGTTCGTCGCGTGAGGGTGAGGGCAACTTTCGTTGCGAAGATTGCGTTGGCTGCCTGCAGTGTCGCTTCTGCGTCGCTTGCGTGGAGTGTGAGGAGTGCACCTATTGCGAGGGCTGCCTCGACTGCCGCAGCTGCACGCAATGCAAGCGCTCGTCGGGCTGCCATGACGCGTCCTACGTCGACGATAGTCGCGACTGCAGCGCCTCGAAGTATCTGATGCTCTGCGTCGACTGTCGCGACTGCACCTACTGCCTGGGCTGTGTCGGCCTCCAAGGAGCCGAGTTCCACGTGCTCAATCAGCCCGTCGAGCGCAAGCAGTACTTCGCGCTGGTCAAAGAGCTCAAGGACGTGCTTGAGGCGCGCGCGGCCGAGGGCTTTCGCCCCTCGTTTGTGTTTCCGGAGGGCTTTGAGGACGAAGATGAGCCTGCGGCCGAGGACGCAGTCACGAAAGAGGCGTCGCCCGAAGAGGGGATCGCCGATGGTATCCCCGTGGCGCCGCTGGAGGACGCAGATCCTTGGCTCGATGCACCGATGTACGCCGGATCGGCGAGCGGCACCTCACCTGGTCTTGCAAGGCTCGGCCCTGAAGATCTCCGCGATGAGAGTGCGCCAGTTCGGCTCGCAGGTCCCAACGACGACCTCGACGTCGATCCATGGCTGGGCCCGATCGAAGATGATCTCGCGGCCGCAAACGCAGCGGCGCGTAGCAGTCTCGCACGCGGTGCTCGGCCGAGTGCTGCGCGAAGCGGAAGTTATGCGCATGACGATCGTGATCCCATCGACCGCGCGCGGTCGGGCGACGCCCCGGCCGCTTCGCTCGCTTCGAGTTCGGCACGCACGCGATCGGCGAGGGCGGCCCCAGACCCTGCGGGCGGGCGCGCGGACTCAAGCTCGGGTCAATTTGGGCGTGGGGCAGCCTCGAGCGGCTCGTATGGCGATGGCGGGGGCTCACGTGCGAGCGCATCGAGCTCCCGATCGACCGAGTCCTCGCGCGGTGGCAGTCGGGAGTACCCGACGCGCACACGCGAACCACAAAGTGGGTCGCACGGCGCCGCGGAGTTGATCCGGCGCGCGGACTGGACCTCCTCTGCCTCCGCTTCAGGCGTGGGTGCGGGGACGGGTGCCGGCGCGCGTGCTCCGAGCGGCTCAGGGGCGCACGGTGGGGGTCGCGGTGCACCGATCTCCGATCGCAACGCGGAAGGCAGTGCTCGTGCGAGTCGTGCATCGCCCGCACGGCCGCATTCCTCGACGGATATCGCGTCGACCTGGTCCGCCCGCGAGCTGAGGGCCTTTGCCGATCAGTCGCTGGACGACGACCCGGGCTCGCGAAGCGCGTCGTTTCATCGTGGGCAACCGGCGACCCCGCACGCATCCACGGAGCGCCGTGAGCAGAGCAGCGCACACGCGGTGCGCGAGACGGGCTCGGCGAGTTGGGGCCGCGCGGGCGAGCGCCGGACCAGCGACGCCGGCGTGCATCGACCCTGGCAGCAGGATGCCTGGGGCCAAGAAGACGCCGCGTACCCGCAGCTCATTGACGACGAGCGACCCAGTGAGCCGATCGAGCTCGAGCCTCATCGCAGCCGAGTCCGCGCGCCCGCAGAGCCCTCCCTCCGCAGGGGGACGCGCCCCAAGCCGCCACCTCGGCGCTAGCGGGCTGTCGAAGAACCCCGCGCGGCGCCTGGCCGCGTGCTCACCATGCAGCCCATGGTTGCTCGTCGGTGAGGTACGCCCGCGACGCCCCCTCCTTGCGCGTCGTCTTGCGTGCCGCGTTTCACATGCCGCGTTTTACATGGCGCGCTCTACCTGGCGATCTTTACATGGCGTTCCACATCCACGCACGCCACCCGGTTTCTTCGACGGCCTGCGCTAGGGGGCGCGCGTGGCCGCGAGCAGAGCGGCCTTGCAGCGTCCGCCACCTGCGGTGGACCAATCCCGTGCCTCTTCGTAGGTCGCTTGGGTCGTCTGTTCGTCGATGGTTCGCGCACGGTCGAGTGCGCGTCGCCAGATCGCTCCGACCTCACCGCAAGGGCGTCCCTCCAGCAGCAATGCCGCGGCGAGGACCTGATCGAGATCGATGCGCAAGCTCGGGTCGATCTCGCGATCGCCGAGTGCATCGATAAGCGGCGCGACGTCCTGCGCGTTGGCGTCCTTGGGCGAATGACGCAGCCGCGACCGGATCATGCTCGCCCTCGCCAGCAGCGCATTGGGCGATTGCGGCCCAATCGTCGCTTCGTAGATCTCAAGCGCGCGCTGGTACTCGCGATCGGCATCCGCAAAGCGGTCGAGACTCTCGTACATCGAGGCGACGTTGTAGATCGCATCGCCCGTGTCGGCGACCTTGGGTCCCAGCGTCGTCATCTGCATCGCAGCGGCCTGCTCATAGAGCTTGGTCGCGCGCTCAAGATCACCCTTGAGCTCCCAGCACATCGCCAGGCTCATCACGCCCCGCGCTGCGTCGTCGTTGTTTTCCCCCAGCGCTTTCTGGATGATCGCGACGCCTCGTTCGTGCCGCGCGATCGCTTCATCGACCTTGCCCTGCCGGCGCAACATCGTGGCGATGTTGTTGTCGAGGGCACCAAGATCTGAGTGATCAGGCGCAAAGGTTGCTCGCCAAACCCGCTCAACTTCAAGGTACGCCGCGAGCGCATCGTCATTGCGCCGCGCCATCGCGTACGCGCCACCGATGTTGTAGCGGATGTCGGCAGTCTCGGGATGATCCTTCCCTAGTGTGCGCTCCGCGATCGCGATCCCGGCCTCCAAGACCTCGATCGCTTCGCCAACGTCACCCGACCGCAAGAGCGCGCCGCCCAAACTGGCGCGGATGCGAATGTTCATGGGATGAGCGGGCCCTACGAGCGCTTGCGTGAGCTCGAGCGCGCGGCGCTGACTCTCCAGCGCTGCGTCAACTTTGCCGAGGATCCACTCGATCCGACCGCGCGCCGCAAGTGCGCGCACGTAGGCGAGCGATGCGGTGCCCTGCTCGGCTTGCAGTCGGTCGACCAGCGCTGTGATCTCTGCGTACGTCGCCTCGTCACGGGTTGCGTCCGCGCTGCTGAGCGCGCGCTGGATCGCGACGGCATCGGCAAGCCCAGGTTCGACGCGGCCGCCATCTGCCTGCGCGTTGTCGGCCCAGAGCATCGAATCGACAGGGCGCTGCAGGTGGCGGTCGAAGGTGTTGGCGATACTGAGCGCGGACTCGACCGCAAGGCTCCACGCTCCCAACGAGCGCGCGGCGAAATGAGTCGTGCGCCAGCGTGCGACGGCGTCCTCGTAGCGCCCCGCGAGGCGATCCTCCATGCCCTGGACCAGCGCAAGCTCAAGCAGGATCGGCTCGTAGTGGAGCTCTATGGCGAGTGATTCGGCCGCCGAGAGAGGCTCGCGCGCCTTGCCAGGAACGCCTGCATCCAGCAGCGTGCGCGCCAGGACGAGGTGATCGTGGAGTGCGTCGACACGCTCGCGCTCCTCTTGGGATGGCGGCTCGAGCTCCAGTGCGAGTGCATCGAGATCCATGCAGCGCTCGATGCTAGGCAGTGCATCCGCGCGCTCAAGTGCCTTGGCGAGGATCGCCGGGGCTGCGCTCGCGAAGGACGCGAGCACGGTCTCAACTTCTCGACGACTGCGCTCTAGACAACGCACGCGGTCGTCCATGATGCTCGCGCTGAGTTCTTGCCGGACGACGCTCGCCTCGCAGGTCTCACGGCGTGCCGCCACGTAGCCATCGAACCACGCGGTGACCTTGTCGCGAACCAGCGTACCGGCAGCCTCAAACTCGCTACCGGCTGTCGAGAAGGCGGCAAATAGCTCCTGCCCACGTCGCGGCGACCATTGTTGTTGCGCCTGCTCCTGCACGGCACCGCAGGGATCTGCGCTGGGACGAAGCAGAAAGATCGCGAGAGCCATCGCGCCAACCACCGCGGCAATGGCAACGCGTCGTGGCCGGCGATCTTGGCCCGCTCGTGCGGCTTCAATCGCGCGGCGTAGACTCGCCAAGTCCGCATACCGATCGCTTGGATCGGGTCGCAGGCCACGAAGTAAGATGGCTCGTACGGAGCTCGGGATGGTTCCTCGGACGCCGCGATCAGCAACCCGCTGCGCTGGGACCGGGCGTACCTTGCCGCTGGTGACCGCAAAGGACAGCGCCGCAAAGCTTGCGCCCTCAAAGGGGCGCTCGCCGTAGAGCGCTTCATACAGCGACACGCACCACGAGAACTGGTCGCTGCGAGCATCCGCGGGGAGTCCCGCGAATTGCTCGGGCGACATATAGGCCGGGGTGCCGAGCACCGCGCCCTCTCGCGTCAGATCGGTCGAGAGCGCGGCCTCACCGCCGCTATGGGAACGCAGCTCTTGAGGCGTCGACGCAGACCATCGCGCTGCGCTTTCGTGCGAGCTCTCCACGCGTGCGAGGCCAAAATCCAAGACCCGCGGTCGCCCATCATGGCCGACCATGACGTTGTCGGGCTTAAAGTCGCGATGCACCAAGCCCGCGGCATGGGCGGCCGCAAGACCCTCGGCAGCACCAAGATAAACCGTCAGGATCTCATCGAGCGAACGCGTGCGACTCTGTTGCCAGCCGCGGAGCGTCTCGCCGTCGACGTACTCCATCGCGACAAAGACGACGCCCTCGTGCACGCCGACGTCGTGCACCGCAATCACATTGGGGTGGAGCAGCCGCGCGATCGCCTGCGCCTCGCGCAGGAGTCGGGCTTGAGCGTCGTCGCGCCGGCCCTGCAAAAGGAGCTTGAGTGCGATGCGTCGATCGAGGACCGGATCCCAAGCCGCATAGACCACACCCATGCCGCCCGTCCCGAGCTTGGCGAGGATGAGGTAGCGACCGACGCCTTCTCCCGCGACGAACTCGCGCAGCCGCGAGGGCCGATCCGGGTCCGATCCGCCCGAGATACTGCCCGCCTGGGTCTCGACCATCGCGGGGCCGCCGCTGAGAGTCTCTTGCTCGACGGGCGGCGCCACGGCGTCCAGGGTACAGCAGCCGGGCAGACCACCTTCGTCGTGATGCCTCTGCCGATGCGCCCGGGAGCAAGCGGGTGACTTCGCGGGTGATTGGGCGGGTGATTGGGCGGGTGATTGGGCGGGTGATTGCGCGGGTGATTGCGCGGGTGATTGGGCGGGTGATTGCGCGGGTGATTGCGCGGGTGATTGCGCGGGTGATTGGGCGGGTGATTGCGCGGGTGATCGGGCGGTTGATCAGGTCAGCCGGCGGCTCCCCGCGGATCGGCGGGCGCCCGGCGGATGCTAGCGGCTGGCCTTCTCGACCCCGAGCGTTGAGGCAACTTGGCTGGCCTCTTGGATCGCACGGGCGACCACCGAGCGCACGCGTCCGTCCTCCATCGCCAACAATCCGGCGATGGTGCATCCGGCCGGCGTCGTCACCTGATCGCGCAGCGCTGCAGGATGCTGCTTGGTTTCCAGGACCATCGTGGATGCGCCGCGAAAGACCTGTGCGGCGATCTCCATCGCGGTCGCGCGCGGCAAGCCCATCATCACGCCGCCGTCGACCATCGCTTCGAGCAGCATGTACACGAAGGCAGGTCCGCTGCCGTTGAGGCTGGTCACCACGTCCATGTGGCTCTCCTCAAGCACCAACGTGCGACCGACCGCTGCAAAGAGCTCACGTACCACCGCCAGATCCGTTTCACTGGCCATCGATCCGGGCGCGAGCACGGTCATGCCCTCACCGATGAGGGCTGGCGTGTTGGGCATGGCTCGCACGATTCGACTGTTGGGCAGCAGGCTCTGGAGCTGATGGATCCGCACGCCGGCCGCGACGCTGACGACCAGTTTTCCGTCCAGGGCTTGCGCCAACGCTTCGTTCTCGAGCAACGCGTGCAGGCTTTGCGGCTTGACGGCAAAGACCACGATCTCGGATTGCTGTGCGGCGCGGACGTTGTCGGCGCTGACCTCAATCGTAGGCGAGGCACCGACGACCGAGGCGAAGTCTTCAAGGCGCTTGACGGTGCGCGCAGTGAGGTGCACATGCGCCAAGTTCGACGACGAGCGCGCGAGCAAACCTCGCAAGAGCGCGGTGCCCAGCGTGCCACAGCCAATGATCGCGAGCCGTTGCGGTGGGAGACTCATCCACGCAGCGTTAGCACGTCTCGAGCGAGGCTCGCAGCGTCGAGATCGTCGCGAATTTGCTGATGCGGACGGGTTGATAGACCCTCGGACCGCGTGCGGAGCGGGCCAGTGAGAAGCGTGTTGTGCGTGGGCGGCCTGATGGCAGCACTCTGGGTCACGTTTCGCGTGCCGCTGGGTGAACGCACCCTCGCGGGGCACTTGGACCGCATCGCGGCCACGCCGGAGGCCGAAGACCTCATCGGAGGCGCGCGGCAAAGCCTGGCGCCGATCATGACCGAGGCCAGCCGACGCGTCTTGGGCGAGTACGTCGAAGCCCCGACCTTCGCCACCACGCACCATGAAGAGCGACCCGAGCGACCCGAGCAGGCCGACCGGACCGCGCGACGCCAGCACACCGCGCGACCCACAAGCGCCGCGCGGCACGAGGGCCCAGCCCGCTCCGAGCCGACCAAGCCGGGCGCAGAGGCCCCCGCGCCCGAAAAACGACCGAGCCCTTCGGGCACTGCTCCCCGCGATCCGCCGATTTTCGACGCCCGACGCTTCGCGCCCGATCCTGCGATCCTTCGCCGATCCAGCACGCGCGGTCGAAATAGCCTCGGAGCCGGCCGAACAACCTGGCCAGAGGCGGATGCCCCCGCGCTCCCCGGGAGCTGACGGGGTACCCTTGAGCCGTGCCGACGCGAGCACTGATCGCGGCTTGCGTGTGGCTTTGGGCAGCGCCGCCCAACGCAGATGACTCGCGCGACGAGGGCGTCGAGTACGAGGAGCAAGACGGCCTCGCCTCGCCCGCCGGCGATGCGAATGGTGACGGTGCGTCCGACGACACCGCGGACGGCGAAGAACAAGATCCCAACGGCTCGCCGAGCGGGTCGGCACTTGGTCAGCTCGACGGCCGCGTCGGCATTGAAGGCAGTCGAGATCCGCTCGCGGCTGCACGCGTGATTGTTGGAGACGAAACGATCGAGGTCGACAGCCAGGGTCGCTTCATGGTCCAGCTCGCACCGGGGACCTACAGCGTGCTGATCCGGGCGGAAGGCTATATCGATCGACGCACGACGATCGAAATTAAGCTTGGCGAGCGCGCGACGGTTGACCTTGCGATGTCACGCGACCTCGATCGGCCCTACCGCACCGTGGTGGAGGATCGACGCGAGGTCGCGGTCTCGCGGACGACCTTGCGCAACGAAGAGATCCACGCGCTACCCGGCAGCGGCGGTGATCCCTTCCGCGTGGTGCAGAGCCTGCCAGGCGTAGCGACCGTTGCCGGCTTCCTCCCCTACGTCGTCGTGCGCGGAGCTGCCCCGGGAAATACCTCCTACTTTCTGGATGGCGTTCGCGTCCCGCTGCTATTCCACGTCGCCGCAGGGCCCAGCGTCATTCACCCGTACTTCATCGATGCGGTGGATTTCTATCCGGCGGGCGCGCCGGTTCGCCTCGGGCGATTCGCCAGCGGCGCGATCGAAGGACGCACGCGTGCCGCACGGAGTGATCGTATTCATGGCGAATTCGACATTCGCCTGACCGACGCGGGCGGCTTGCTGGAGTTTCCACTGTCGCGGCCCAAGCTCGCGGGATGCACGGAGAAGAAACGCGCGCGCTGTCCCAAAGGAGCGGCTCGCGGCTCGCTGACCTTCGCCGGTCGCTATAGCTACACAGGCCTGTTGTTGTCGTTGATCCCCGCGCTGAATCTGCGACTGCAGTTCTGGGACTTTCAAACGCGACTCGACCACGACATCACCTCACGGCTGCGCTATCGAGCGTTTGCCTACGGTGCCTATGACCTGCTTGGACCAAAGTCGGCGCCCGCGGCCGAGCCCGGCGCGGAGGAACCCGAAAACGCGCGACCCGATCCGCTCCTTCGCTTTGAATTCTATCGGCTCGATCAACGACTTTACCGACGCATCGACCGCGGAGAGATCATGGGCGCACTGGCACTCGGCTTTGACCGATCCGGAGCCACGACCGCCAGCACCAAGGTCTATCGCATCGTACCCCGGGTGACGATTCGCAAAGAGCTCCGGCCAGGACTCGAAGCCGGCGTCGGACTCGACCAAGAAGTTCAGTTGTTTCGTGCGGACCTTGGCGAGCAAACCTCCGTCGAAGATATCGCCGCCTTTCTCTCTGATCGCACCGTCTTTGCCACCGGTCTCTGGGCCGATCTCCGACTGTCTCGAGGACCTTTTGAGCTCCGGCCGGGCATCCGTGGTGACGTCTATCTGCAGCGCGGGCGCAGTGCGATTATCCCCGGCGCGCGCAGCTTTACCCACGCGTTCGGGCTTGACCCGCGCCTGGTCGCGCGGGAGCGACTGAGTGGACGATGGGTGCTGCGACAGTCGATCGGCGTGTATCACCAACCTCCCGATGCACCCTTTCCCGTCCCAGGGGTCGAGAGCATTGGCTTTGAGCGTGGGCTGCAGCGCAATGTGCAGGGATCGATGGGCTACGAGTGGAGCCTTCCAGGCGGCAAACTCGAGCTGACGCAAGACATCTATCTTGGACGGTTGAGCAACTTGCTCGACTACGATCTGGCCGAGGCGCTCTCGGGTACGCCCCAAGAGCTTGAGGACGTGATCCTAAGTACCAATGGCTGGACCTACGGGCTTGAGACGATGCTGCGCCTGGTGCCGACGCTGCGGGTCTACGGATGGGCCTCGTACACGCTGTCTCGCTCGGTGCGAAGCTACGCGCTCGGGGGGACGGCGCCTTCGGCATGGGACCAGTCCCATATCCTCAACATCGCGTTGGGCTATCGGCTCGGGAAGAAGTGGCGTATGGGCGGGCGCCTGCATTTCCATACCGGCCGACCCTACACCGCGCTGTACCCCGGACAAGACCCGGTCGACGCGCTCTCGATGCAGCGCAACCGAGCACGGCTCCCCAGCTACTTCCAGTTCGACGTTCGCATTGAACGGATCTGGCTGCGCAAGAAGTCCGAGATCAGCTTGTACTTAGACGTGCTCAACTCGACGCTCAGCACCGAGATCCTCTCGTGCGCGGGGGCGGAGAATAGCTTGAGCGTCGATCAGTTCGCGCCCGGTTCACTGCCCGGCTGCCGAAATCCGCAGGGAATCCCATTCATCCTGCCGACCATCGGGGTTCGCGGCGTGTTCTAGTCAGGCGTTGTCAACGGCACCCAAGTGCCGCGGTTCGGCATGCAGCCGAGCAAGCATCCATGTGCGTCGCAGTTTGAGGCGACACGACAAACATCGATCGTGAGAAAGACGGTTCGCACAGCGGGCAAGCGCTGATTCGAGACAAGATCGCAAAGACAACCCGACGTGCTGCGATCACGCACGACGGAACAGGGAGCGGTGGCAGCTAAGCGGCCGAGTGCGCGGTGCGACCAAACAGGGCCAGCTCGAGCGCTTCGTCGTACTCGTGCTCGATCTTGGGCAGCGGCATGAAGATCTGGGGATGATCCTTCATGCGCTTGAGGTCGTGCATGAAGGGACGAACGGTGACGGAATCAACAAAGTCGGCAACGAAGGCGAGGTAGGGTGAGCGTGCGCGTGCCATGGTGGAGTTCCTTTGGGCTTGGGGTTGGTGGTTCGGGTGGAGTCGCAACATCCAGCGGTGCGGTCTTGGAACGGCTGGCAGTGCGTAGGGGTTTCGATCTTCAGCAACCCTTCGTTGCACTTGAGCTTTCGCAAATGTGTTTCTTTGCACTCGCCGTGCCCGACGGGCAGACCCCGGCTGAACCATGGCGGCGCCGCTATGATTCCAAGCGCTTAGCGCACCGACTATTTGCGTGGATGCAACCATGGGTTGCAGCCGCGTCTGACAAAGTTGCGCGCGGATTTCGCGGTGTGGTCAATTTGAGGCGCAACCTGGCAACAGGCCTCGTCACCTGCTGGCACCAGGGTCATGTGTGCGTGTGCAGGCAGATGTATGTCCGTGACTGCAAAGCGGCATGACGCAGATTGGGCTCAGGGAAGATTTTCGACTCGACGGCGAAGGCCCGAGCGCGAACGGCTCGTCGGTCGGTCTCACAGAAACCGGGTCACACGGGGGGTACCCGCCACGACGTGAAAAACCCCGGGCATCCGTCTCGGGATGCACCGGGGCTTTGTGTGTGCGCCGTCCTTAGGACGCAGCGCTCAGGATGGACCTGCGCGTCGGTAGGGCGGCACGACCAGACTCAGCCGCCCGCGGCGAGATCGACGATCTGGTGGAGGAAGCCGTTGGAAACCACCAGCATGCCGGACATCGAACCGTCCGCACCGTACTCACCGACCATGTGGACGTCGTTGAGGCCGCCACCGAGGTTGTCGGGCACCGCGCGCAGCTCATCGCCCATGCCCTCCAGGGACTTGACCCACTGGATGCCCTTTTGGACGTTGAGCGCCATCAGAATGCCGGTCTGGGGGTCACGCGCGAGCACGTCGTCCATGGTGGTATCGGCCTGCAGTGAGCCCGTGCCCTTCTGCGCTGCGATCGCGGCCTTCATAAAGCCGTCTTGATCCTTGGGAGCAACCGTAAAGAGGACGGTGTTGCCAACTTCGGCGCGATCGATGGCGAGCTCCATCGGACCCCAGACACGAGCGATGGTCTCGGCGTCCTTCTTGGACATCTCGGACTTCATCTTCTTCTCAAGCTCGGCGCCGGGCTTAATCACCCAGCGATCTACGGCCACGCCGTCGACGTTCGCGACATCTTGGGTGAAGGTCCAAGTCACAAACTTGGAGAGCTTGTCGCCAAGGATGAGCTCGGGGGTGAAGGTCGCGGTCCACTCGCGATACTTTGCAGTGCCCGACTGGCCATCCTTGAGCTTCATCGCCGTAGCGACTGCGAACAGCGAGTTGGGCGTGTCGGCCAGCGCCATCGCCGATTCACCCGAGTACAGCGCCTCGGCGTCGGCCTGAGCCTGCTCAAGTCCCGCCTTGGCCGTGGCTGCATCGCCTCCGGTCACGGCAGCCCAGGTGTTGGCCATCATCTCGGTGGCCTCCTTGGTCTCGGGCAGCTGCTTGCTCATCTCCCAAGACGCGACCGCACCGATCACCGCGATCGAGGAGTCGGGCAGTCGCTTGAGGAAGGCGCCATCGACAGCGCGTGCGCCCTGGGCCTTGGCCATGGTCTCAAAGCGCGAGCCGGGCTTGGGGATCACCGAGCCGCCGAAGAACACGCCGTACGACTCAAAGCCGAAGTTGAGCGTCATCTGCTCGAGATCGCGAATGGCCTCGACGTTGCGCTTGTTGTTCTTGGTGCCGTACTCTATCCAGCCCTTGAGCGCCTCGCCGATCTCGGGCGAGGGTGCCATTCCGGCGAAGGGATCGGTCGCGCCGTTGGCAGCGTCCATCGTGGCAAGGATTGCGTCGGCTTCGGCCTGATACGCGTTGTAGGCGTCGTTGACGTAGAACACGACCTCAAGGTCACCGTGCATGGCGCTCGCACGATCGACGATGTCGGTCTGGAGGTAGCTCTTCGCGGACGCGGCGATATCTCCAACGGATGAAACCATCGCGGTGCCATCGCCGAGTGCGTCGATGTAGATCGCCTGGCCTTCGACGTCGTAGACGGCTGTATGGCCTGCCGCGTCACTGCGCTTGCCGTTCTCGCCGAGATCCTTGGCGAGCGTCTCCGCGCCGCCCTTGTATCCCATCACGCAGGCGACGGGCGCAGGTGAATCGGTGTGCTTTTTGGGATTGTAGAGCGCGCAACCAAACGGCTTGCTGAGATCGAGGTTGTCGGCGAGCGCTGATCGCTCCGCCAACGCGATCTTGGCGAGCGAACGCAGCGTGTTCTCGTCGAACATCGCGGCCGCCTGCGGATCCTTCACGAAGGGCTTGACGTCGGTGATGAGCTTGGAGGGATTGGGTAGCGCGAAGTGGCCGAGGACCTCGCCTGGATCGTGTGGCAGCGGCTTGTCCATGCCGACGGGAAGGGCTCCGCTGCCCGCAGCCGAAGGATTCTTGCTGACGGTACCGTCACCGGTTCCCGTCCCCTCCTTGCCGCCCGTCCCTTCCTTGCCGCCCGTCCCTTCCTTGCCGCCCGTGCCCTCCTTGCCACCGCCGTCCTTGCCGTCGGTGCTGCCGGCCTTGGTGTCGGTCGCGGGTGCGGTCGGCTGGCAGGCGGTCAGTCCCACGGCGCTCAGTGCGACAAGGCAGGACAGGTGGGCGGAGATCCAAAAGGTGGCGGTGTCGGTTCGCTTCATCGGGGCTTCCTTCGCGGGGTGTGGCCGGGGATACTACGTGCCCGAGGGCCGAAGTGCGAACCGTGGATCACACAGCGTTGGTGCCGCGCTCTGGCCCTCAGTTCGAGCGTTCGAATTTGCTACAGAGAGTCCGCCGATAACTTCGCGCGACGCGGATATGCCGCCGCTGAATCCGCTGTCTTTTCAACAAATTCGGAAAGTCATACATGTAGGATAATGTACTGATATGACCCACGTCAGCTCGCCGTCACGCTACGCACCCCTTCCACACCCAACCAAAGCGGACCGGAATCGGCGCCGCGCACGCCCTGAAGGCGCCCATGACGCGCTGATCTGCGCCCTCAATGCCGCCGCGGCGCGCAACGGTCTCGATGCCCTCTTGGTGACCGACGCGAACGGCTTTCTCGTGTCGCGCAGCGAGTCCTCGCTCGATGTCGAAGAGCTCGCCGCAATCACGCCGATCGTCGCCCGCGGCCGCGCACGGGCAAGCGTGCGCAGAAAAGGCGAGGAGCGGGCGCTGGGCATCACGCCGATCTACGTGATGGGCGAGACGCTCTACGTCGCGGGCCTCGGCCCGGTGCGCGCGGACTGCGAGAAGACCGTGATCGAAGGCGCACGCGCTGCGGTCCGGATCCTCGCCGCCTGATCCGCGCTTTGGCGCGCCTCTGTATACTCGCGCCCATGGTGACCGACGCGGCTGAGGCTGAGCAGATCCGTCAAGCGCTCCTGCGCTACGCGGGGTGGGACCAAGTCCCCGACGAATCGCTCAAAGCACTAACCGACATCGCCGAGCGCATCGAGATCAAGCGCAAGCGTTCCCTGTTTCGCCGAGGCGAGCCAGGCCCGGGTCTTTTCCTGGTCCGCTCCGGTGAGTTCAAGCTGAGCCTGATCTCCAGCGAGGGTCGCGAACAGATCCTCTACCTTGCCGAGCCGGGCAAGCTGATCGGCGAGGGTTTTTTGCCCTCGGAGGTTCAATGCGCTGCATCGGCGTTCGCAATGGCAGACAGCGAAGTGTGGCGCTTTGATAGCGACGCCGTTGTCCGCCTCTCCGCGCAGTCCGAGGCGCTGGCCTTTGCACTGATGCGGCACATGGCGTTTCGAGCGAACCGCCTGATCGACCTCATCCTCGACCTCTCACTTCGCAGCGTGCAGCGTCGACTCGCGAGTTTCCTCTTCACCCTCGCGGTGCGACAAGAGCAGCAGGAGGGACAGCCCATCGTCATTCCGCGACAGCTCGACATGAACACCGTCGCCGCACGCCTGGGCACCGTGCGAGAAGAGATCTCGCGCGCGCTCAATCGAATGGAGCGTGACGGAATCCTCAATCTCAGCCGACAAGAGATCGTCGTGTTGGATCTGCCGGCGCTTGAGAGAGTGACCTACGAGTGAGCGGTGGCGGGTTGGGTGGCGCAGGCCGCCGTCGCATTCGCACTGCAGCGCAACGTGTCGCGTCCACGGCCATGCACCCCAAGCCCTCGGTGCTGGTGCGCGCGTGCTCGCTGGCGTGCTCGCTGGCGTGCTCGCTGGCGTGCTCGCTGGCGTGCTCGATGGATCCCGCGGGAGGTGCCGCGGGGCGGGACGGCAAGGGCGAAGCTTCCGCCAGTGGGGCAAAGGACGCCGCGCCGGCCGTCACGCCGGACTGCCACTCCCACGCGGGCCTGGACGTCGCCTCGCTCCCAGCTTTGCCCGACGGGCCCTATGTCGCGACCTTTGAGTTGGTCTGGCGCACGCTCCTTGAGAAGCACTTTGACCCGACGCTGAGCTGTCTGGATTGGCCGCAGGTTCGGCTCGATTTTGGCGAACGGGTCGCGAAGGCCAAGGACGCGGCGCAAGCCTACGAGATCATCAACGAGATGCTCGCTACGCTCGGCCAAAGCCACATGGCGGTCTGGGGTCCGGTCGAACGGGACGCGACGTTGCTCGACACACAGGGCCCTGGCACCTTGCCCCTGCGCGCCGTCATGATCGGTGACGACGTTATCGTCAGTGCCGGAGAGATCGATGGCCACAACAGCGGCATTCCAGCTGGTGCCAAGCTGCTCAAGTCGGGCGATCGCGGCATGGCCGAGGTGGTCACGGCCGGTCGCGATGCGGCACGTGGTGATGGCTCGGAGGATCTCGGCGCGTCGCGAGCGATCGCGGCCGCGTTGACCTGCGAGCCGGGCACCCGCAAGGACGTGATCTACCTCGATCCCACTGCCCAAGACGCACAGCACACCAAGGCCGTGACCTGTGTCGAGGAGACCAACGAGCGCGTGACGCTCGGCAACATCCACGATCTTCCGACCCGCGTGCAGTGGCGCATGCTCGACGAACAGGTCGGCTACCTGGCCTTCAACTATTGGATGGTGCCCATGGTTGCGCAGCTACGCCAAGGCATGAGCGAGCTCCGCGGCCAAGGCATGCAGGCGTTGGTGCTCGATCTTCGTGGCAACCCGGGTGGCGTGGGCGCCATGGCAATTCCGGTCGCGCGCATGATCATGTCCGAGCCTGGCACGCTCGGCGCCTTGCGGATGCGCGACTTCTCGCAAGAACTTCGCTTTGAAGCCGACGAAGATCCCTTCAAAGGTCCGGTGGCTTTGCTCGTCGATGGCGGCACCGCCAGTACGTCCGAGATCTTCGCGCTCGGACTTCGCGATCTGAATCGCGTCGTGATTGTTGGCGCGCGCAACAGTGCCGGCCTCGCCCTGCCCTCGCTCATTGAACAATTGCCCGATGGAGGGTCGTTCCAATATGTCGTTGGCGACTATGTCAGCAGCAAGGGACATCGGGCCGAAGGCGACGGCATCAAGCCCGATCTCCTCATCGAGGTCACGCGCGAGCCCTACACCCGGGGCGTTGATCCCGTCGTGGACGCCGCACGCACGCATCTCCAAGGGGCGCTGACCGATGTCCCGCTGCCCACGCCACCTCCGACCGCGCCGCCGGCGACCCAATGACCGGGGCCTCGACGCCCGATGCTAGGATCGCAATGGCCGCGAGGTCTCGCGCGTTCTCCCTCACGCCTATGTCTCTGACGATCAATACCCCCTCGTTGCGTGTCGACACGGGCACGCCGCGCGCCGCCACACCTCTCCGATCGATCGCCCAGGGCCCCGCGCGCGCGGGCACGGTCCCGCGCACCTCAAGCTGGCTGCGCGCTGGCCTGATTGCGCTGAGTTTCGTCGCAGCGCAAGCCTGCACCCCGGCTCCGGTGGGGCAAGGAGACACTGCGCCGCAGCCCCAGAGCGCTGCCAAGCCCGTGAGCCCCGCTCCCGCAACATCGACAGGTGACGCGAGCAAGGGCCCACAAGCGGCTGCTCCAGACGCAGCCACGACGCTGCCGCCGGCCGCGGATCTGCTCGACGCGTATCTCCTTGCGATCGGGGGTCCCGACGCAGTTGCCAGCATCACGTCGCTGTATCTTGAGGGCAAGATCGATACCGGCGCGCAGCAGATCACCGCGGCGACCAAGCTTTGGTGGAGTGGTGGCAAATTCTATCTTGAGGAAGAGGTGCCCGGCTTTGGTGTCGCGAAGAGCGGCTATGACGGCAGCGTCGCTTGGGTCTCCGATCCGATCTTCGGGCTGCGAACCGCCCGCGGCGTCGAGCGCGAGCAGCTGATCCGCAATGGTGCGATCTTTGAGCTCGTCGACTGGCAGCGTCACTTTGTCTCGGCGACGACGACCGGCACCGCAACCCAAGACGGCGTGGATCTCTATGAGATCGAGCTGACCACCACGATGGGCGATGTTGTCGTGGTCGGTCTGGGGAAAGACGACCACCTCTTGCACACTGTGTCGCTGGTGCAGCACAGCCCGCAGGGTGATCAACCCGTCAAGGTCGTGCGCTCGGACTATCGCGCCCTCAACGGCGTGATGATGCCGTACAAGCAGGTCGCACAAGTCAGTCTGTTCTCGTTGTCCGAAGAGGTCATCAAGGCGGAGGTCAATGTGCCGATCGACGAGAGCAAGTTCTCGATGCCCGGGGCGCCTACGCTGGTCGATCCCAAGGGCAATCCTGCTTCGGTCGGAACGGCCAGCGACGGCGCCGTTCAAGATCCCACGCAGGGCGGCGCGACGGACAAGTAGTGATCCGTGGACGCGTGGACGGGTTCAGGGTGGGGGACCTCCCCGTGCGCAACTCTCTTGACGCCCAAGCCCGGCCTTGCGCGAGCCGCCCGCGAGCTGCCCGCGAGCCGCCCGCGAGCCGCCCAGAGGCCAGCGCGGAGCGGGAGCAGTGACGAAGCCTAGTTGGTCCGCTCCCTGCCCGACGCGCCGAGTTGCGAATATCACGCGGATTCGCGCTGCGCGGCGTGGGCGCGCGGTCGCACGACGGCGCCTCTAGATCGGCGCCTTGACGGTCCTTGGCGCCCAAATTCGCTGTCGCCCTCCAGGCCGCTTGCCAGCGCATCGGGGCGTGGTAGATCCCTGAAAGTCGCTGAAAATCACTTTCAGCATCGACGTCCGGCCCCGGGACTCCGCGCGAGCCCTCGCCACATCGCCTCCACACCGACCCGATCCAAGCCCGCGAGCACCCGCCATGTTCGTCTGCATCTGCAAAGGCATCTCTGATCGTCGTATCGCTGAGGAAGTCCGACGCGGGCACGTCTCGCTCAAGCAGATTCGGGAGGCGTGTGGCGCGGGTGGAGACTGTGGTGCCTGCGTCCATCAGATCCGGACGATCGTGGCTCAGCATGCACCTGGTGGCGCACGCCATCCGCAGCACGAAGGAAGCTGAAACGCTGGCGTGCGCCTGGCCCGGGTTGCGCGTGCGTACCCCTGCGACCCGCCTTGCACGACGAGCCAAGGCTCGATCGCGCATGAGGAGCCAGAGCGCGTGGGCACATGCCCTGCGACCCATCGACCTCGGCAATGAAGTAGGACGATGACGCGAGATCGTTGCTGAACTTCATTCTCAACTGCGATCGATTTGCAATCCAATATCAACGAGCGAACTCTCGACGTCGTCCGTGCAGTCAAGCGCGTGCATTCATGCTCGGCAACTTGTGATATGGACGCAGAGCATGAAGGGCGACGACCAGATCATTGAGCTCCTCAACGAGGTGTTGACCGGCGAGCTGACCGCGATCAACCAGTACTTCATTCACGCCAAGATGTGCGCGAACTGGGGACTCAAGAACCTCGCGAACATCGTGCGCAAGGAGTCGATCGACGAGATGAAGCATGCCGAGGCGCTGATCGATCGCATCCTCTATCTCGACGGCGTACCGAATCTCCAGCGGCTCTCCAAGGTCAACGTCGGTGAGAACGTCAAAGAGCAGTTCGAGCTCGACTTGGCGCTTGAGAAGGCCGCGTTGGCTCGACTCAACAACGGCATCGCGCTGTGCGTCAGCAAGGGTGACAATGGATCGCGCGAGCTTCTTGAGGGGATCCTCGTGTCGGAAGAGGAGCACACGGACTGGCTTGAGACCCAGCTAAACCTCATCCAGACGGTCGGCGAGAGCGGATACCTCGCCCAGCAGATTCACGAGCGCTAGCAGCCTGTCGACGAAGCCCCTGGGCAGTGCATGGCCGAGCAGTCGCCATGCAGACCGAGGCGCAAGGAGGGCGCGTACCGGGCGTACGTGACCAACGAGCAGCAAAGGACTGCAGGGTGAGTGCAGGGCCGTGTGCAGCGCGGCGCTCTTGAACGGACAGCGCGGCGCTCTTGAACGGACAGAGCGCCGCGCGGGGCCGACCTCGAAGGCGCCACCGTGCGAGGTTGACCTCGGGACTCTTTAGTTCGTCCGGCAGACCAGACCGATCACGATGCCTTCCGGCGTTTCGACTGGAAGGCAGGCCTGGTCGGCGAGCTCGGGATTGTCGAGGGCAAAGCAGCAGGGGAACTGCGGGTTGCATTTCTCGCCACCCAGCACGCAGCACGAGAGCGCCTCGGGGTCGCCGATGTCGGCCTCGGACGCGGAGATGTCCTGACACGAATCGCCGCATTGCGCCTCGCAGCGCAGCTCGAGCACCGTGCCACTGCCGTTGGTGCACAGGTCCTGACAGGCGGTCGAGAGCGCGTCGGGATCGAACTTGTCGCCATCGCAGATCTCGGCAGCCCGCGGGACGTAGGTGCCATCGGGGCCGATATCGTTGTAGCTGCCGTCGAGCTGACCGTTGCCGCAGAAGTTGCAGGTGCTGCGATCGAGCGTGCAGGCCTCGGTGCATTGCGAGGCGAACACTTGGCCCGAGCTATAGCCGCTTGAGGATCCCGCGGGAGGCTCCAGCGTCTCGCAGCTCACCGGCGTGGCAAGTCCACCACCGCCATCAAGCGCACAGACACCCTGCGGATTGCAGATGCCCGTCGGGCAGTCACCGTCGTCATTGCACGCGATCTTGCGCTCGCATTCCTCGACCATCGGATCAAAGACGCTGTCGCCGCAGGTTTCGCAGAGGGCCACGTCGAGGGTGCAGTCCTCCTTGCATCGAAGTCCGGGTCCACCCGCGGGGCACTCGAGCCCGCGGAGGTCGACGCCATCACAAGGCTCGTTGCCCGTCGCTTGTCCGTCACCGCACACGCTGCATTGCGCGGCGCTCACCACGATCTGGCAGGTCGTTGGATCGCAGCCGGCCTTGCCGGCCGAAAAGCCGTTCTTTGCACACGCGCTTTCGTGCGCACGTGCGGGATCTTGCGGATCGCATTCCTCGCCCGCCATCGTGTCGACGTAGCCATCGCCGCATGCCAACTGGTGGTCGAGCTCGATGAGACAGGAGATCTGCAGCGCTGACGATGCGCCCAAGCCGAGCCACATGCCCGCGCACGTGCTCAGCAGCAAGGACCTGCGACACCGCTCCACCCCAGCAGCATAGCGTAGCGATGCTGCGCGGGTGGAGCCCGCGTCACGACGCTGCTTGGCACCACGTGCGGGGCGGCGTTAGACGGCGTCATCGGGCCGGGTCGGCAACGCATAGATGCGCGCCGCCAGCATCGCGCACAGGACAGCCTGGACCGCGAGGAACCAGCGATCGACGAGCATCCCGCCCGGCAGCGCGTCGAGGATCGTGGGCAGCACCAGCGCGCCGTGAGCCAGCAGTGCGGCCCAGCCGAGGCTGAGCCCGGCGAGCAGCGGACGGATCGAACGCACGCTCAACAGCAGCAGCGTCGCAAGGAGTGGCGGTATGACCGAGAGCCAAAGGCCAGAGGCGAGCCCTCCGACCCCAAGCCCGACGCCGTAGGCCAGGGGCACCGTGAACGCGCCCGCGGCGAGCAAGGCCGCGATCGCGGCGGCGCCATGCTCTCGCAGACGTCGCCGTGTCGCACCTGAGGTGCTGCCTGAGGATGCGCCCGCAGTGCTGCCGACGAGCAAGAGCCCCAGACCTGCGAGCAGCGAGAGGCGCTCGCCGCCATATTGCGAACTCTTGGCCGCTTGCACCGCAGCGTGTGCATCCACAACACCCGCGCCGTACTGATCGTCCCACTTCTTATTGTTGGGATGCTTGGCGGTGGACTGGAGGATCTTCTCGACCTCCTTGGGATTGGTGACACCCATCGACACGACCAGTCCCGCGACGCCCGCGACATGCGGAGCTGCCATGCTGGTTCCCATGAACCACAGGTAGTCGTTGCGACTCGGGTCTTGGATCCGAATCGTGTTTTGCAGCACACCGTCGGGGTGTCCATCGCCGTTCTCGTCCGAACGGGTGTCGCCGCCGGGAGCCGAGATGTCGAGCTCCTTACCCCAGTTGCTGTAGAAGGCTCGCTTGCCCGAGAGATCCACCGACGCCACCGCGAAGCTGCCCGGGTAGGCGGCCGGATAGCTCACCCGTGAGCGCTTCTCGTTCCCGGCGGCACAGACCACCACCACGCCCTTGCTGTACGCGTACTCGACGGCCTTGGCCATCACGCGCGAGGGCAGCGGACCACCCAGGCTCATGTTGATGACATTGGCCTTGTGATCGGCCGCCCATCGGATCGCATTTGCGATCGACGCCACCGAGCCGCGGCCGTCGCCCGCGAGTACCTTGAGCGGCATGACTTTGGCTTGATGGGCCACGCCGGCAACGCCAAGCCCGTTATTGGTCGACTGGGCGATGGTGCCGGCAACATGGGTGCCGTGCGCGTGATCGTCGAGTCCATCGGGGAGCGCGTTGTCGAGGAAGGTCTGGCCGTCCACGAACTCGATGCCGGCGAGATCGGGCACCGCACGCGCGTCGATGTTCTTCCACTGCAGATCCTTCCATGCCACGCCGGTATCGATGACGGCGATCGTGGCGCCACGACCCTTGGTGATCGTCCACGCCTCGGGCACGCGGATGGCGTCAAGATGCCACTGCAAGGGGTACATCGGGTCGTTGGGAACAAAGCGCGGCGGATTGGGCTTGTGCGGTCCGACCTCGTGTGCGCCGGTCTGATCCTGAAGATCTTGCAGCGGACCTTGATATGCGGAGAGGGCCTCATCCGGCAGCGCGTAGAGGAGCTCGCCCTCCACGCCTTCGACCTCCGCACGCGACGCGAGCTCGCGTTCGAGACGCGCCAACGCTGCTTCATCGCCGACAACTCGGAGGAGATGCTCGCCCTCGCTGTAGGGACCGGCGGGCTCCACCACGTAGCCGCGCTGACGTAGCGACGCCGCGAGTGACGCGAGCTCGGCCTCCGACGAGCCCTCGCCCTCGGCAGGCTCGACAAGATCCACGAGCAGTGCGCCCGTGCCCGCGCCCGAGCGAAGCGCTTCGTGCAGCGTGGGTGCATGCACGTCGCTGGCGTGAAGCTGCGGCGCGTCCAGATCCGCGTGACGTAGCGAGATGCCTGCGGCAGCGAGACTGGTGACGGCGAGACCAGCGACCGTCAGGCCAGACGCCATGCGCGAGCTCGAGGGAAGCAGCGCCGATGCACGAAGCCCGGCCGAGGATGGATCCGACGATGTGGAGGTCATTCGTTCCTGATGCGCTCCCTCGCGGGTCGCGCCCATAAGCATAGCAGCCCAATCCTGCGGATCCCGGTTGCGACCGCCCCTAGCGATCGTCCGCGCGATTGGCCAAGATGTCGTGCGTGCTGTCCCTCGACCATGTCTTCGTTTTTGTCGAAGACCCTGTCGTCGCCGCGGCCGCCTGCGAAGCGCACGGCCTCCACGCCAGCTTCGGCCGCGAGCATCCCGGCCAGGGTACGCATAATCGCCTGGTGCTCTTTCCGGACCACTACCTGGAGCTGATCGGGTTGCGGGATCGGAATGAGGCAGAAAAGAACCTCCTGCGCCTCGACCGTCGCGCCGACCATCGGCTGCTGGGAACCAGCCCGATCGGCATTGGGCTGCGCGGTCAACTTCCGCCGACGACATCGATGCGAGACTGGCGGCGCTACCACCTCGAGGGCTTTCGTGCCGGATCGCTTTGGATCTGGGAGAGCAGTCTCGACGATCCGCGTCTCCCGCTGATTTTCTGCATCGTCGCCACCGACCAAAGCCCGACGCCACGACCGCGGGATCACGGCTTTGCCGACGCGCTGTTCCAGCATCCGTGCGGCGCGACCGGGATCCGGCACGTCGAGCTTCGTGGGCCCGGCCACGCCCGGGCGCGGCTGCCCTGGCTGCCCAAGATCATCAGCGTGATTGATGACCCCGAGCCCTCCCTCAAGCTCGAGGTGATCGGTGCGCCCGGCTTTGTGCTGGATCGTCCGCCGCTTCGGATCGAGGGCCGCTAGCCGCCTCCGATGAGCGCGCGCCGCCGCAGGCCGCGGCCCAACCAATGCCGCTGCGCGGTCGCAGGACTTGCCTCGCCTCGCCTCGCCGGCCGTTGAATCACCCTGCGCGGCGCCCGGACGCGCACGCATCCGCGGCCGCTGCTTGATGGTCGGCCTGATACGCCCGGAACGCCTCCTCCTCGCGACCCGCTGTGCATGGCGACTGCACGCCCATGCACGCCACGGGGCGCTTTCGCAACCCGCTAGGTCTCGATGCAGGCGACGGGCCCGAACGGCGCAGCGAGATTGTCGCATCCCACCGTCATGATGTTGCTGATCGTCGTGACGGTGCCGGTCGCAATGTCGACCGTGTAGAGCTTGCCGGGGTTGTCGCAGGCGTAGAGCGTATCCAGTCCTGGGTGGAACTCGATGCCAACCGAACTGAAGGGGACGCTGAGAGGCACGTCGGCCAGCTGCTGCACACCCATCGACAGATCGAAGGTGTAGAGGCGGTCGCTTTGCGCGTTGATGGCGTAGAACTCATTGAGATCGCCTGAGGACCAGGTCAGCCCGGCGCTGCCCCAGTTGATACCCAACGCGCCGAGGCTTGTACCCATCGCCGTCATCGGATCGATCTCCAGCATCACGTCTTGCCCCGAGCTGAGGCCAAACATGTCGCCTGTGCCGTTGCTGGTGATTCCGTTGACCATGTCAAATCCATACATGCCGACCAGCGTTGCCGTGCAGGTGCAGGGGTCGACGCGCACCATCGTGTCGCCGTTGACCGTGTCGCGGATGGACGCGTAGATCAGCTCGTTGTTGAAGGTCAGCGAGGTGACGTTGGTGTCCTGAAGACCCATCGGCATGGTCACGTTGTCGCAGATCGTCGTCAATGTGCCGACCTCGCCGTTCGCGAGGCTGATCCGTAGCAGTCGATGCTGCGTCGCCGTCACATCTTCGATGCTCAAGAGCCACTCGGGGAGGGGATCGCCATCGCCATCGCCGTCGCCATCGCCGTCGCCGTCGCCGTCGCCGTCGCCG